>JBLIDK010000007.1:0-55709 GCA_047632595.1 Sphingobacteriales bacterium | reverse complement strand
CACTAGATGTAAAAGATTTTGTAAAAATTAAAGATCCTTTGGTGACTTTGGCTCGTGACTTAGCTGTACAGTTAGAAGAAATAGAAGCTCGACAAAGAATTGAAGAAGGAGCCCTAAATTCACTGCTTGCAAAGTACGTAGACGCTAAAATGGAGTTTCAAAATAAAGGGTTTTTACCCGATGCAAACAGTACACTGCGACTAACTTTTGGAAATATTAAAGGGTATAGCCCTGGTGATGGCGCCTATTACGAGCCAATTACCACCTTAACTGGGTTAATTGAAAAAGGAGAATCTACTGGAGATTATGAACTTCCCCAAGATATTGTTAAAGCTTATGTAGCCAAAGATTTTGGACAATTTAACTATGCAAAAAAGGATAACGTACCAGTTTGTATTCTTTATGATACCGATACTTCTGGAGGTAATTCTGGTAGTCCCGTATTAGACGCTGATGGAAACTTAGTTGGAGTAAACTTTGATAGAGCATATAAAGCAACTATAAATGACTATGCTTGGGATCCAGGATATAGCCGATCAATTGGGGTTGACATTCGTTATGTGCTTTGGGTTGCTAGTAAAATTGATAAGGCTGATAATGTTTTAAAGGAGCTTAAAGTATATAAATAGGAATATTTAAGTAGTTGGCACAGTTACTGTATTATACCTCACATACTACTTAATTATTTCAAGATGAAAACTACTCTTTCCCTAACATTCGTATTACTTACAATAGGTGTTTTGTTTGCTCAATCACATTCGGTTGAGATAGTTGTGAATCAAAATACCACTGTCCATAATTAGATAGTTAATGCTGGTTTAGATAATAGCATTTTAGTAAATCAAAACCACAGTCGTGGAGAAATTGCAATTCACACTGATAGTTTTATAGATAAATTTACGCTTTTAGATGAAAAACCGAATGTTGTGACTGATTATAAGTCATTTATAACTCCATCTGGAATGATGATGAATATCAAATCAATCGAAAAAGGAAATTATACTCTTAAAATTTCTTTCGAAGATAAGTCTGAAGTTATTCAGGCAATCACGTTTAAGTAATATTATAACTATTTTTTCTTTTATTTTAAAATAAAATTGGCAATATTTATTATATACCAATCAATATATTGATTTGAATTATTAAGTCAATATTTATTACTGTTTCGATGAAATAAAAAAAATTGATTTTGTTGATATTTTTATACGAGTTTATAGTAATATTTTTGTAAGAATTTTATAAGTTTACAAATCTTCTATAATTACAATCTACAAATAAATTACTCCTATGAAGAAAATTTTATTACTAATTACCTTTATTTCAGGTTTTTTCGTACAATCTATATTCGCTTCACATATAATGGGTGGTGAAATTGGTTGGGTGTGTGATGGCAATGGTAAATACGTTTTTACGCTTGTAATATATAGAGACTGTACAGGTACTTCTTATACCAATACCTCTGTTGACCTAAATGTTCCTTCAGCCTGGGGTTTATCAGGCAATAAGATTTCACTAGCACTATTCAAGGCTAGCGATATAAGCCCCGATTGTTCAGGAGCTAGTTTGAACTGCGGAACTGCACCAAGTAGTGGAGCCGGTTCTGGTAAAGGAGCTGTAGCTCGTTTTATATTTAAATCTACACCTATTGATTTAAGCGCAGTGGATGCTCCACCTCCAAGTGGTTATATAATGACACACACTGCAATTTGCTGCAGAAATACTAATACAAATACTAATTGTAATAGTAATATGGTTCTTAGAGCAGTTATGTATCCTTATGAGCCTCCAGGGTCTATTTTCCCTCTACCTTTAAGCGAGTGTTACGATAATTCACCAACTTTTTCTGAAGACCCTAGTGCTGTAATATATAAACTGCCAAATACAACCGATTCATTTACATTTAATAACAATGCTTACGATTTGGATTTAGATTCACTTAGTTATGAATTTGACTACCCATGGAAGTCTGACCTTGCAAATGCAGAAGCAAATAATTGTGGATTTTCAGGAGCATTTACAGTAGACAATCCATTACCTAATTTAGCACCTAATCAACCTAATCCTGAAACAGGAGAAGTTACCTTTAGTAGATATTCAACTACCACAACCAATGATGCATATATTACTTGTTTTAGAGTAACGGCTTGGAGATGTGGACAGAAAATAGCTCAGGTTTATCGTGATTTTCAGACGCAATTAATTGCAACTCCTGCTGGGTACACTAATTTACCTACAGAAATTGACAAACCTTTTAATAATAATACACAATTTGATACCGCTGTTTTTGCTGGAGACACAATATTGTTTCAGCTTTGTGCAGATGACTATAGTAATTTAGGACAACCAAGTGGACAGACTATAAAGATTTTATTTAATGGTGTACAATTTGGTGAGGATTATACTTCAACCACTACCGGATGTCCTAGACCTCCTTGTGCCATACTTAACTCATCTAAAGAGTTGAACGGGACTGCGCCACAAGCTGTAACTAACAAACAAGATACAATTGGTTATGGCTATACTGGTGTGAATTCTGCATGTTCTTGGTTTTATTGGCCTACGTCATGCGCTAATTTAGTTTCGCAAGGCTGCGGGCTACAACCAGCCATTTTTAACTTTGTGGTTACAGCAATTGATGATCAATGCGATATTCCAGAAAAAATAATTAAATCAGTAAGTATAAAAATATTACCTCCTAATAATGTTCCTGACCCATTAATTAGATGCATAACTGCTGAAGATAATGGTGATGTTACTTTAAATTGGGAAACACCAACAGAAGGGAATTTTGGAAACCTTACTGAATACAGAGTATTAAAGGCCAAAAATAGATTAGGACCTTATACCCAATTGGGTGTTATTGCAAACTTATTTGTAGAAACGTATACAATTGCTTCAGCAGATTTAGAAGCTGATGATAGTTATTTCTACGTTACCGCAGAAAACTTGTGCTTAGATGATGGTAACATTATTAGTCCTGCACAATTAATAAGAACTACAGCTTTGCCTAGAAATCAAGATGAGGAAGTGGATATTACTTGGAATCCTTTAAGAGGAGACCTATTAAGTTCATCTGATAGTACCTATCATGTTTTTAGAGAATACCCTGAAGGGGTTATTATTGAATTGGGTACAACTATGACCACTAGTTTTATTGATCCAATTAACGCATGTGGTAAAAAACTAACCTATTGGGTAGAAATAGGCAATGATTTACCATGTAATTCTGTATCAACTAAATTTATTATTGATATTGAAGAAACAATGACTGGTTTTGTTACTACAACCTTTGTTTGTTCTGGAAAAGAAACAGAGTTTACAGCCAATATGTCTAATGGATATCCACCATATCGTACTTTCTTATGGTCTGGTGAACTTGGATTTTCAGGTTCTGGCCCATCTACAAAACATACCTACACTCAAGGTGGCAAACACGAATTTACGGTGGTTGTGACTGATAATGCTGGATGTAAGTTTACAATTACTGATTCTGTATTAGTTGGACGAGATCCTCATGTTACTTTGGGATTTGATAAAATTTGTCCAACATTTGAAACACCAATGCATGTAACTGTTACAGGTACTAACCCACCTTGGGATTACAAATGGTTTGGTCAACCAGGTTTAGGAGCAGTTGATTCAACTGCTAATTATATTTTCTCTGGTGAAGGAAAGCATGCGGTTAGTATAAAAGTTACAGACAATATTGGGTGCTTTACCATTGTAACAGATAGTGTTGAAGTTCATCAACCACCATTTGTATTTGCAAGTCCTGATACCGCAATATGTTTTGGTGAATCTGTAAAAATTGGTTTTAATGGCGTGCCTGGAGATTCTTATTCATGGTCTTCTTCAAGTACTCTTAGCAATGGAACATTAGCAAGTCCAACGGCCACTCCAGATAGTTTATTCACACAATATGAAATCACTGCAACTGATGGGGTAACAGGCTGTGAAAATAAAGACAAAGTAAATGTAAGTGCCTTTCCAAAACCCGTAGCCTTCTTTACCTTTAATTATGATGGTACTTCGGTTAATTTTATTGGAACCGCTGCCTTTGGTGTTGATAAATGGACATGGGATTATGGGGATCGTTCAAATACAGATTCTATCCAAACAACAAACCATATTTTTGCACAAGCTGGCTTATTTACAATAACATTAATAGTTGAAAGTAAATGTGGCTTAGATACTATTTATCATCAAATAGAGGTGTTTGAATCTGGAACTGGAAATGGCTCTTCAACTAAGACAACTAGTGTAAATAATACTGAAGTAATTTCTGGAATTTCAATTTATCCAAATCCTTTCTCTGAGGTAATTAATATTACTCTTAAATCGGATGAAATTGTAGCAGATGAAATGAGATTATTGAATGGATTAGGACAAGTTGTTTATTCAATTCCTATAAATTCATTAACAAAGGAATACACTTTACCTATTCAACCTTCAATTACTGAGGGAGTTTATTTATTAGAAATATTGAATAAGAAACAACTAATTAGTTCGCAAACCTTGATTAAAAGCAACTAATACTTACATAAGAACTACACTTAGATAGCTATTCTATGAAAAAGAATTTTACAAATATTGTTACTGCTCTTTTATTAATCCTTGTTGGATCTACAACATCCTATGCGCAGTATTGTATTCCAGATTTTACGAATGTACCATGTACCTCTCCTGAAGATTGGATTGAGAATTTCACATTCGCAAACATTTCAAATCTTAATACTGGTTGTAATGCAAATGCTGAAAATTTTATATATTATAATACGCCTGCCCTTACCGCACAAGTAATTGCAGGATCGACTTATAACATCACCATGCAATCTGGGCAAATTTACGCTCAAGGTTTCCATGTATGGATTGATTTTAATCAGGATTTTGATTTTGAAGACGCAGGTGAGTCGGTTTATATGTCGCCAACTTTTGGTAAACAAACGTATTCAGGGACAGTGACCATACCACTTGATGCTAAGGCTTGTGAAACAAGAATTAGAGTTCGATGTAAGTATAATTCAGTAGTAAACGCAAATCAAATTTGTGAAACATTCGTTTATGGTGAAACTGAAGATTACAATGTAGAAATAACCGCAGCTAACCCGCTTGATATTGGTGCATTAAAACTAAATAATCCTAGACAAATTCTTCCTCTTGTACCTGTTACAATTTCAATGGATTATCAAAATTATGGAAACCAACCAATTGATTCAGCTAGAGTTGGGTATATTTTCAATAATCAACCGCCAGTAAAAAGAAGTATTTCGGCTATAGCTTTAGCAAAATGTGAATCTCAAACTTACGAATTTACTGATAACCCAGAAGTGGCATTATTACCTGGTATTTATCCAGTGAAAATTTGGGCTAATTATCCAAATGGAGTAAGTCCAGATGGTGATATCACCAATGATACTTTAAATACTTTTTTATGTACTCCTCTTAGTATGGAAGGAGTATTTACCTTGGATAGAAATGGCAGTGGTTCAAAGAATTTCGAATCATTTGCTCGTTTATCAGAAGCTTTAGCAACATGTGGAGTTATTAGTAACGTTACTGTTAATGTTGCACCTGGTTTTTATGATACTGGTTGGAAAGTTAAAGAAATTTTGGGTTCGCATCCAGGGGCGGTTGTAACTGTGCAATCAGCTACCGGTGATGCAGACGATGTTGTGATATTTGCGGATGCAGGGAATACTGTTTTTTTAGACAGCACCAATTTCTTAACTATTAAAAATATTACAATAGAAAATTCAGGTATTTTAAATTCTCGTGGTGTTGCAATAAAAGGCTTATCAACTAACATTATTCTTGATAGTGTTATTGTTAAAGTAAGTAATACTGCAACTTCTTCATCGATTAAAGCAATTGAAACTCAGCTAGGAAGTGGCCCAAGTGGATTTGCAGATATTTACCCACAATTTATAACCATCAAAAATTCAACTATTAGTGGTGGATATTATGCAATTGATTTGAATGGGTACAGTGCTGCTCATCCACAAGGATTTATAATTGATAGTAATATTATTAACGAATTCCGCTACTACGGTGTTTATGCCCAATACATAGGTTTTCAAAGTGTTACTAATAATACTATTGTGCCAAGAACCAGTCAAGGACTTTCTTCATATTGTTTTTATATGAATACCTGTAGCACCTCAACAGGTATGCAAATGAATAATAATAGATTCATTAATTCCAAATATAGGGCCTTGTATATGTCTTCATTTACATCAACCCAAAAATCAACTATTTCAAATAACATATTTTCTGTAGACACTGCAACAAATTCAGCAGCATCAGCTGTTTACATGTCAAGTGTAGATAGTGTGCTTTTTGCACATAACAGTTTATATTTAGACGGTTCTTCTTCTTCAGATGAAGCCATGTATTTAACGGGAACGCATGAGGGGCTTGAAATATATAATAACATAATTGCTAACTATGGAAGTGGTATTGGATACTACATTTATAGCACTTCAAGTGGCTTTAAATCAGATAATAATATATTATATGCTGCTAGTGGCAATATTGGATATTTCAGTGGTAATAAGACCACAATTGAATCCTTTATTTCTGCCTCAGGTTCAGATTTCAATTCTTCATCTTTAGACCCTGAATATGTGAGTTCAACTGATCTTCATGTTCAAAATATTAAGGTAAATGGTTTAGGTAAAGTAATTGGAATTGAATACGATATTGATGAAGAATTTAGAAATCCTTTCCTTCCAGATCCAGGATGTGATGAAATAACACCACATGAATATGATTTAGCCATTACTCAAGTAAGTCCGCAAGCACCTACTTATGGCCCAAATGCAGTATCCGTTTATTTATTAAACAATGGGAAACAATCATTAGCAAGTGAAACAGTAATACTTCAATATTCTACAAATGGCGGAGCAAGTTTTGATGTTTCAGAAACTGTTGCATTAACTCCACTTAATGGTCCGAATACCTTTTTCCAACACACATTTATTACCCCTTGGAATAATGAAGACCCAGCTAATTACTTTTTCTGTGTTCGAGTTTTACAACCTGGTGTTGTTTTAGATACTATTCCAGAAAATGAATCTATTTGTTTAAGTGGATGTGCTTTAGCATCTATTACAGATTCTCTTTTTGTTGGTGAACTACCAGGTGACTTTGCAACAATAAGTGAAGCATTAAATGCAATTGAGTGCGGAATTATTCAACCTATTGTTATTAGTGTGCGACCTGGAACTTATCCAGGATCAGTATTTATTGGTGAGATAAATGGTGCATCTAATTTAAACACAATTACAATTGAATCAATAACTGGAAATGCAGAGGATGTAATAATTGAATCGGAAGCTGGATTTGTTTTCCAATTATATGGTACTGACTTTTTAACAATACGAAACCTAACACTAGTTGCCAATGCAAGTGATGATGTTATAGGAGTACATATAACAAACCAAGCAAATTTTAATACTATTGAAGGTTGTATCATTCATTTAGATTCAAATTCAACTTCTCCAGATATTATTGGAATTGGATGCATCACAAGTGTAACTTCTAGTGGTGGGGATCATGGAAACAGTGTTTCAATTTTAAACAATGAAATTAATGGAGGGTATTATGGTATTCAGATGTATGGTACAAATCAATATGTAAGAAATGTTGGCGGAGTAATCAATGGGAACAAATTATACAACCAATACTATAGTGGAATTTATATTGATTATAACGATATGATTTCAATATCTGATAATTTAATATCGCTAAGAACCTCAGTTACAACTACATCTGGGTATGGTATTCGAATGAATTACAGTATATCAGATTTGCAATTAACAGGAAATACTATTATAAATCCTAGATACTACGGTATGTATCTTACTACTGTAACTGGCCCTACTCAAGTATTAATTGCAAATAATATTATTAGCGGTGAATTTAAAAATTCTTATGCTCGTGGTATTCATGTAGCTACTTTGGCCAATGGATTAATAGTAAACAATTCTATTCAAGTTAATTCTACTGGTTCATATTCAGCTTGTTTAATTGCTGCAGGAACTAATAGTTTTGCTATTCGTAATAACAATTTCAGTCAAATAGGTGATGGATGGCTGATTTATATATCAGCCAATCCTGAAACCATTATTGATTGTGATTATAACAACTACTATACAGAAGCTTTTGGAAAATTTAATTATTGGGCCGGAACCGCGTCATCATCTTTTGCAGCTCACCAGGTAGCAACTGGTTTAGATGTTAACTCTTATAATATCAAACCAAACTTTAGGTCATTCACAGATTTACATATGAAGGATCCTAACTTTGATGATTTAGGAAATCCTGAACTATTTGTAACAGATGATATTGATAAGGATGTTCGTGATACCGAAGCACCAGATATTGGTGCGGATGAATTTAAGGTGTTTCCTATTGATTTAGTATGTAGAAGTGTTGATAATGAAGTACTGATTCAAGGTTCGAACAAAATTAAATTCACCTTAGCTAATGAAGGAACTACTTCATTAAATGGAAATACAGCATCCATGTCCTTCTCAATTGATAGCGGTCAGAACTGGTCAACAGCAGAGAATTTCTCATTAACCTCCTTGTTAAATTTTGATGACCAACAATCATTTGAGTTTGCAGCGGCTGTAAACATTCCAAACAACCAAAAAAGAGATGTTTGTATAAAAATAAACACCCCAATTACCGGAGACGGTGATCTATTAAATGATCAATTATGTGTTGAACGTTGTGTTGGATTATTTGGAACTTACACCGTAGGTGGTGGAATAGCAGATTTCTTATCTCTTGGAGATGCTCTAGCTGCATTATCTTGCGGAGTAGGTGGACCAGTGGTTTTTAACTTAAACAATGGTATTTATTCAGAAAGAATGGTGCTTTCCAATGTTCCAGGGTTGTCTGAAATCAATACAGTTACATTCCAATCTGCTTCAGGAAACAATAAGGATGTAACAATTACTTATAATGGTACTTCGTCTTCAAGCCATAGTGTAATTCAATTTAGAGGATCAAATTATTATACTGTTAAAAATGTGACAATTACTGGTAATGGTAGTTCTTATCAATCTGGTGTTCATTTTACTTCAGACGCAAGATATAACACAGTTGAAGGTTGTAAAATAATTGTTGATTCTACTTCAACGAGCTCATATTTTGGAGGTATAATATTTTCAACACAAACCTCAATGATCAGTAGTGGAAAAAATGGTAGCTACAACAACATCATTAACAATGAAATTATTGGCGGGTACTATGGAATTAGAATGTATGGTTTGTCTGCAACTCACGATATTGGAAATGTGATAAGTGGAAATACATTCTCTGGATTTTACTACTACGGTAATTACATTTATTATAATGATGAGATCACCGTTGATTCAAACTATTATGTTCCAAGAGCATCTGCTGCTTCATATGTGAGAGCAATGTTCGTAGCGTATTCTGATGGTGATGGAAGTATTACTCGTAATACCTATAGTAGAAATTTATATTCTGCAATGTATTTGGTGTATGTATACCCATCCACTGAGTTTATTATCGCTAACAATATGTTTGGTGAAGGAGAATCTACTACAGGTGGAACATCAGAAGGTGGTTTTGTGATTTCAGCTTGTACTAATCTTAGTTTCTATCACAATAGTTTTAACTATACTAATGTTAATATTGATGCTGCACCACTTAAGTTTATTTCAACAAGTGCATCTGGAATGAGAGTGTTTAACAACATTTTCCAAAATACAGCAGATGGATACGCTATGTATGTTGCGTCTTCTGGAATTGTTGCAGAGTCAGATCATAATATTTTTAACACCAATGGGTCAGACCTTATTTTCTTTGGTGGTAACATGGCAACATTAAGTGACTACCAAAGCACAAGTGGTTTTGATGGAAATTCAATGAATGCAAGTGTAGAATATTTAAGCGGTGTCGATTTACATACTAAAGACGTGACTGTTAATGATAAAGGAGCTTCAATTTCTGTTGTGAAAAAAGACTTTGATGGTAAAGTTAGAAAAACGAACACTCCAGATATTGGAGCTGTTGAGTTTGAACCAACTGGGTTTGACTTAGCAGTAGTTGGTGTGCTTCCAGGTTTCCCTAAACTAGGTACTAATACTGTTCAAGTGGTGCTTAGAAATGATGGATTGTTATCATTAAATGATTCATTAGTGACTTTGGCTTATAGCACAGATGGGGGAGACAGCTATTCAACTCCTCAACAATACACAATTTCAGGCTTGTTGAATACTTTTGACCATGATACTGTTGATTTTGCTTTACCATGGAATGTGCCAACCGAAACAAACTATGAGCTTTGTGCTAAAGTGGTTACCCCAATTAAGTCTGACACAATTAATGACAATGAATTATTTTGTAAGTTGGTTTGTGTTGCTAAAAGTGGATTGTTTACTATTGGATCGGGTATTGGAATGGATTTCTTAACAATAACTGATGCATTAAATAGTATTGATTGTGGAATTAATGGACCAGTAACACTTTCAGTTGCACCCGGGACATATAACGAGCAAGTAAACATACCTTTAATTAACAATGCAAGTGATATAAATACTGTTACCATAGAAAGCTCTACTGGTAACCCTCAAGATGTTATTATTGATTTTGGGGCGGGAACAACTTCAGATTTCTGGACTGTTCGTTTTAATGGAGCGAGGTATGTAACATTAAAAAATGTTACTATTATAAACAATGCTTCATCCTATGCTGTTGGGGTTCATTTTACCAATGGTTCAACAGAAAATAGTTTAATTGGGAACGTTATTAAAGTAGATTCATCTTCAACAACTTCTACAATTTATGGAATAAATGCAAGTAGCGCAACATCCATTACTGGTTCTGGTAATAACATGTCCAATACAACAATTAAAGGCAACAAAGTTTATGGTGGGTATTATGGTATTACGTTAAGAGGAACTTCTACTGCCTCTCCTGATGTAAACAACCATATAGATAGTAATATTATTCAAGGTCAATATTACTTTGGAATGTACTTTTATTACCAATCTATGAAAGGTATTACGAACAATACCGTTCAGTTGCGTGATGCTTCATCTACAAATAGTAGGGGTATATATATGGTTAGTTCTAAAGGTGATTTTGATATTTCTAATAACCGTTTTTATAATGTTCAATACAACGGTATCTACTTCTCAGGCGTTGATGCTACTAATGAAATCCGAATTATCAACAACTTCTTTGGAACAGGTTATGGGTCATCATCAGCAGCAGCAGCTTTTTATCTTACCGGTTCTTCCAATTTAACAATTGCTAATAACTCTGTTAATTTTGATGGTTCAAGTCCTTCTGGTCAAGTGGTGTATGTTACATACGGAAATGATAATTTAAAATTCATTAACAACAGTTTTGCGAATTTTGGTGGCGGCTATGTATACTATATATTCTCGGCTTATATTAGTGCAGTTGTTGAATCTGAAAATAACAACCTATATTCAACAGGACCTAATTTAACTTATTGGGGAACTGCTACTACTAGCTTAGAAGATCATCAAAACACAAGTGGTAAGGATAAAAATAGTGTATCAGCAGATCCTCAATACTTTTCCGGGACTGATTTACATTCCTTAAGTGAAGCACTTGATAAAGGGGCACAATATATTGTGGGTATAGATTTAGATATTGATGGAGATTCAAGAAGTACTATTAAGCCTGATATAGGTGCCGATGAATTTGTACTAAGTGCAATTGATTTAGGTATTATCGATGTTAAACCAACAGTTGCGGCCTTTGGAAACAATGAAATAAGCATGACTCTTATCAATGAAGGTATTGTTTCATTAGAAGACAGTGTTGTTTCTTTTTCTTATTCTGTAGATGGTGGAACTATTTGGTCAACTCCTGAAACCTATTCAATTCAAGGGTTGGAAGAGTCGTTTGATTCTGAAAATTTCACATTTACTCAGAAATGGGTAGTAACTGAAGGTAAAGATTATAACGTTTGTGTAAGAGTAGAAACTGGACCAATAGGTGATGATTACCTGATTAATGACACGTCTTGTGTTGATGTTTGTGTGGGCGTTTCTGGTGGGATATTTACTATTGGTGGATTAGCACCAGATTACAATACACTTAACGATGCAGTAAATTCTATTTCTTGTGGAGTTACAGGTGATGTGATATTTGATATCAGAACAGGTACCTATTTAGAAAGGTTAACTTTAGGAGACATATTAAAAGGTCAAGAATATACAATCACATTTAGATCAAGTACTGGTAGTCCTGATGATGTTGTTATATCAAGTCCAGGTGGTGGAAATGATATAGATCACCATACTATTCAGTTTAACGGAACCTATAATATTATTTTTGATAAGGTTACAGTTATCAATACTTCAGTTCAAAGAGCTTCAGCGATTCACTTTAACGAAGGAACTCATGATGTAACAATTAGCAACTCTATTATAAAGGTTGATTCATTGAATGGTTTTAATACCGTTACACCTATAACCTTTTCTGGAAATACTGAAACATACTTTGATCCGGTAGAAGTGAACAATATTAGAGTTGAAAATAATATTATTTCTGGTGGTTACTACGGAGTTAGAGTTATAGGAATTCCAAACGCTGAAAGTGAGGGAATCATAATTAAAAATAACCGTTTCTATAGAACTACTGTAAGTGCTATTCGTACTCAATATGCAACTATTGATACCTTAAGTGGTAATAGAATTGTGATGAGAAATACTAATGATCAAAACGTAGGCATTTATTTAGACAGACCAAAGAACAAAATGATTATTGACGCTAATCACATTTCATTTGCAGGAAGTATTGGAATACTATTGAGCAATGATGATAATGGGTCAGTAATCTCAAACAATATGATTGCAGGAGGTTTTAGACCAGATGGAATTGATGGAGATTATGGAATTGGTCTTAAAAATTGTGATGCTGTAGAAATTCTTCATAATTCAGTAATAATGGATGGAGAAGGTTTAGATGCAACGGCCTTATACATTGATAATAGTTTCAACATTAAGAATGCAAACAACATTTATTACAACAATCAAAATGGTTTAGCCTATTTAATTACTAATGGCGATGCATTTGTTGTAAGTGAAAACAATGACTTGTTTACAAATGGTAGTGTTCTGATTGATATCGAGGGTGCAACTTATCTAGATTTGATATCCTATTCTTCAGCAACCTTATCAGAAACTAATTCTAAATCGGTTGAGCCATTATTTAATGCACCTTTTGATTTACATCTTAACCAAGCAGCATTTAGCGCTGCTGGAATGCAATTAACAAATGTATTAACTGATTTTGATGGAGACATGAGAGATTCTGATGCGCCAGATATTGGAGCTGATGAATTTGAATTAGATGGTTTTGTTGATGGTGGAATTAAAGCATTTGTTAGCCCAATAAATAATGAGGATGTAACCGGTCCAGTAACAATTACAGTAACTATTGGAAATTACGGAACAGAAGATGTTTCAGGATTCTCAGTTACCTATGAAGCAAATGGTGAATCTGTGACTGAAAGTGTTTTTGATAACATTCCAGCGAATACTGAATACAACTACACTTTTGAAGAAGAGTGGTATCCGAATTCATTTAGTGATATGGAATTATGTGCATACACTAGTATTTTCGATGACGTTGATTTGGACAATGATCAAGTTTGTATAACGGTTAAATCTTTAGATACAACGGATATTGAAATTAGTTCAATTGTAACTCCAGATAATATTATTTATGGATATAGTTCTGATGTAATTGTTAACTTGACTAACAATGGGAGTGTTGCAATTTCAGACTTTCCAGTAATATATGTGTTTGATGGAGAAGTTGTAACCGAACAATTCTCTGGAACTTTAAACCCAAAAGAAACTAAATCGTTTGAGTTTATTGAAGACATTGTAGTTGCAAGTGAAGGGGTCTTTGATTTCTGTGCATACATTGGTGTGGACGATGATATTGATTTGGCAAATGATAGTATTTGTTA
This sequence comes from Sphingobacteriales bacterium, assembly GCA_047632595.1. Taxonomy (GTDB): domain Bacteria; phylum Bacteroidota; class Bacteroidia; order Sphingobacteriales; family Sphingobacteriaceae; genus JBLIDK01. Next base: position 41,716 of record JBLIDK010000007.1, on the reverse strand, counting down.
CTCCATTCAAGTTATACCTGATACTATTGATGTTCAGGCATTACGTTTTGTAACTCCTGGAACAGCAATTGATAGTAGCTTAAAACCAATAGTTGAAGTAAAAAATGGTGGAAATTCAATTGTTTCAAAATTTGATGTAGCACTAATATATCAAGGTTTTGAAGTGGATAGAGCAACTATTACTTCTGGTTTAGCTTCAGGCACTATTATTGAACATCAATTCTCATTTACGGTATCACCAGTTACAGGTACAACCTTTGATTTGGTGGCAATAGTTGAATTGTTTGGCGATATAAATAAACTTAACGATAGTACTTCAATATCTACAACTTCGTTTGGAGCGAATGGTGTTGATAATATCGATGGGTTTGAAATGAATTTATATCCTAATCCTGTAAGCGATGTCTTACGAATTGAAGGAATATGGAGTTTAAATGAACTGCCATTTAATATAGTAACGATTACAGGTGAGCTTGTAACTCAAGGTGTCTTTACTCAAGATAATCCAACAATTGATTTAACATCTCTTGAATCAGGAACGTATTTAATTAATATGAATATTGAAGAAGCCATTATAACACGAAAATTAGAGGTAATACACTAATTTCATTTCAATAATGTTAAAAGGCTATTTGTCCAAGATAATCGGACAGGTAGCCTTTTTTAGTTTAATACAATTCCTTTTAATCTAAACCCTTACTTTTGTGCAATGGCTAAGGCAGCTAAAAAAGTAGGTTTTTACACCTTAGGGTGTAAGTTGAATTTCTCTGAAACTTCTTCTATTGGGAAATTGTTCAAAAACGAAGGTTTTGAAACAGTGGAGTTTTCTGAACCGGCAGATGTGTATGTAATTAATACCTGCTCAGTAACAGAAAATGCCGATAAGAAATGCAAAAAAATCGTTCGAAAGGCATTAAAAGTGAATGAAAATGCCCTTATCGCTATTATTGGCTGCTATGCCCAGTTAAAGCCAACCGAAATTGCTTCTATACCGGGAGTTGATTTGGTTCTTGGAGCTTCTGAGAAATTTAATCTTGTTAATCACATAAAAGACTTAGTAAAACGAGAGAAAGCCTTAATATTAGAAGGAGAAATTGACGAGGTGAAAGATTTTATTCCAGCTTTTTCTTCCGATGATAGAACTCGAACCTTTTTAAAAGTACAAGATGGCTGTGATTATTCTTGTACCTATTGCACCATTCCATTAGCTCGGGGAGCAAGTAGAAGTGGTAAAATTCAAGATATTGTAAAGGATGCACGTAATATTGGTGCATCAGGCGTGAAGGAAATTGTTTTAACCGGAGTAAATATTGGTGATTTTGGAGTAGGCACAGAAAAAACGTTTCTAGATCTAGTAAAACAGCTTGACCAAGTTGAAACTATTGAACGATTTAGAATTTCATCCATTGAGCCAAACCTATTAACAAATGAAATAATTGAATTTGTTGCTGCTTCTAATCGCTTCGTACCGCATTTTCATATTCCATTACAGTCGGGTTCTGATAAAATATTAGGACTCATGCGCCGCCGATATAAGCGAGACTTATATGTGGATAGAGTTCAGAAAATAAAAGAACTAATGCCACATTGCTGTGTAGGTGTGGATGTTATTGTTGGATTTCCGAACGAAACGAGAGAAGACTTCTTAGAGACCTATGAGTTCTTGAATAAATTGGATATTTCCTATCTACATGTTTTTAGCTTTTCAGAAAGAGAGAACACTTTGGCTGCTCAAATGACGGGTAAGCTTCCTGGAGAGGCAAAATCGGAACGAAGTAAAATGCTTCATATATTAAGTGATAAGAAGAGAAAGTACTTTTATGATGCGCATATTTCAAATGTAAGAGAAGTTTTGTTTGAAGAAAATCAACGAAAAGGGCTGATGTATGGCTTTACGGATAACTACATAAAGGTTCAAACACCTTATAAGAAAAGCCTTGCAAATACTATTGCTAGAGTCAAATTGCAGCCATCTTTAGACGAAGCATTAGCAGTAGAAGTAATTTCTTCGTAAATTCCGCCTATGGAATTTGAAACTTTGCGCGGAATTATTAGGAATGTAATTATCTCAGCAACCAGAGTTGGAGAATATATACACATTCAGTCATCCAAAATTCAGCAATCAGATATTGAGTTTAAAGGAAAAAACGACCTTGTTTCTTTCGTAGATAAAGAAGCGGAAAAGAAATTAGTTCATGACTTAAGTCATTACTTACCAAATTCTGGCTTTTTAACAGAAGAAGAAACTGTTGAACAAATCAATAAGGAATATACATGGATTATAGACCCCTTAGACGGAACTACTAACTATTTAAACGGAATACCCACCTATGCTATTAGTGTCGCTCTAATGCACCACAAAGAAGTTATAGGGGCTGTTGTGTATGAGTTAGGAAGAAAAGAAATGTTCCATGCGCTTAAAGGAGGCGGAGCATTTTTGAATGATAGTCCTATTAAAGTGAATGCTTCAAAAGATTTAGGAGAGGTTCTGGTAGCAACAGGTTTTCCTTATACCAACTTTGGCAATATGAAAAACTTCATGTCGCAATTAACTTATTTTATAGAAAACAGTAGGGGAGTGCGACGAATTGGATCTGCTGCGGTTGATTTAGCTTATACTGCCTGTGGTCGATTTGGGATGTTCTTTGAGCAAGGACTTGCACCTTGGGATGTTGCTGCTGGAACTTTATTGGTAACCGAAGCAGGAGGGCAAGTATCCGACTTCTCAAACAATGACAATTACATATTTGGAGGTGAAATTTTAGCTTCCAATGGTTTGATTCATAAAAAAGGGAGTGAAGTTTTTAAAGCGAATGTAAAAGTCAAATCTTAACCAGCAAATGCATGCTAATTGAAGTCTTGTAGGATTCAAAGAATATAACTACTCATTCCACTGGGTCATTTCGACTGAAAGGAGAAATCTACCTTCAGGTTTAGGAATAACTTGAAAACGGTGAATTAACCTCATTCGACTTTAATCGAAATTTGTGTAGTTTTAAAGTGCAGCTAACTAAAATGTATGTTGCACACCTTAAGGAAGATTTCTCTCTTCGTTGCACTCCGGTCGAAATGACTGTCAAGAGGAGCTGTGTTTGGTAAAAAGTAAACTTTCAACCCATTTTGCGCTAGAGTCTCATCTGAAAACGAAATATGTTGGTCTAAAATTTAAAAAAACACAAACAATAATTTAGTAGGAAGTAATAAAGTTGTAAAGTTTAGATAAATTAACTTTCTACTTTCTACTTTCTACTTTCGAACTTTTCAAACTTCAACTTTTCACTCCAAACTCACACCTAAATTCATCCTCAAAATCACTAAATTGCCACTATACTTTCAATTAAATTATTATATTTGTTTTCCAACTACTTGAATAACTGAATCTCTCATATTTTTAATTCAGATTGATTTCTTGTTGTTTTTGTTGGACATACAACGCATTATAGCTAGTGAGTTGTGGCGATTGTGGAGTCTTGATACCACAAAAAAAACTGGGTGTAACTGAAAAACCAAAAGAGTAGGAAAACTTAAATATAAACCAAAATGAAAAAATCAATATTAAGCTTAATTTTAGTAGTAGGAATGTCATTTTCATTGACTTCTTGCTATACCTATACTATGACAGTTGGTGAGGGCGCACAATCAGGTGTAGAGAATCGAAAAATGAATCATTATTTAATATATGGATTAGCTCCAGTTAGCATCTCAAACCCTAGTGAAATGGCTGGTGGTGCAAAAGACTATGACGTTACCATTACTCACACTTTTGTTGACGGACTTATTAATGCAATTACTTTTGGTATTTATTCTCCAACAACTACAATAGTTAGAAAATAATTCATTAAGTGGTAGAGTTTAGCTCTACCACTTAATATTTTTAATTTATATGAAAAAAATACTGCTTTTCTTAGGCATTTTATTCTGTTTAATAAGCTTATTTCCATTCATTAAATATTTGCTTGACTATTCTGAATTGTCAACTTATGGAAAAGGTTTTATTTGGGGTAAAGCGTTAATTCTTACTATTGGTATTTCGTTAGTAATATTAAGCCTAAAAATAAAGAAAAACCGCAACGCTAAATAGGAAGGTGATGCTTAAGTATAAAGTAAACATTCAATCAACCCCACGCTATTTGCAAACTGTCTACTTTCGCACTTTTAACTTAGTACCTAACAATCACAAAACTCATCTGTTAAATAAGCCTTAGTTTGCACGTTTTTAGGGTTATTAAATAGCGTTGAGCACTTACCATATTCTACCACTTCGCCATTGCACACAAATACTAACTGGTCTGCAATTTTGCGGGCCTGCTGAATGTTGTGGGTCACAAAAATTATAGTGTGCTTTTCCTTGAGATTAAGCATTAATTCTTCAATAGACTTGGTGCTTAAAGAATCAAGTGATGAAATTGGCTCATCTAACAATAATACATCTGGTTTTGTTGCCAATATCAATTTTCCCTTCTCCCAATTGGTTTACTCCTACTCCAGATCCACCAGCATTTACTAAAACATTAAGTTCTGGGTGTTCAACAACGTAGCGTTCAGTTGCTACCGAAACCACAGGTAAAACTGTAGAAGATTCTGCATTTTAATAGATTCTTTATTGGTGCAAGAGTTTAGTAGCAGGGCAATTGCTGCTACTAGAGGAAGTAGTATTCGTAAAGTAAAACTAAAATAACAATTGGAATTTTAATTGCGTAATGTTTGTATTACCTACGTTTTCTAAATCTACTAAGTTTTCATTAATTGAAAAACGAGTAGCAGGGTTCAACCACCAGTTAACTCCAAAAGATAAAATGTCCATTTGTCCACCTGTAATTGGTACATCATTAAAATCAGCAGAAGAGTAACGCGCAACAAACTGAATGGCTCCAGAACCTGGCTCTGAAGTAGAGAAGTTCTTATTTGGATTCATTCCTTCTGTAATTCCTTTAGACTTTACATAACCCATATGTTCATTAGTTAAGAACCAACCAGCTTCCACAAAAAACGCACTGAAATTTAAGTTGCCATTTAAACTGGTGTTAACATCTAAGCTGTTAACTGTATACTCAGCAAGGACATTCAAATTATTTACAAATAAGGCAAATTCACCAGCAATAATGGTTTGGTTTTCAACTCCTGTTATTTCACCAGTGTTTATATATCGCGGTCCAAATCCTGTTTCTGGTCTTGCTGTGGTTTTATAAAGACCACCTGAAGGGTTGTGAATTGAACCTGCTACACCAATATGTAGTAAACGGTATAAATCTTCAGAATTCTCATACAAAAGAACCTTAGTTAAACGTCCTGTAGTGTTAAAGGTGTTGTTTGGGTTAGTGAAACCTTGTGTTGTTGCATCTTGAAAAACTCCAACTTCCCATCTAAAATTTTCGTCTTTTGAAGTGTTAAATAAAGAAGCACCCACATTACGTTGTGGGTGTAAGTTGTTCAAAGCCGTTCTTTCGATAAATGCAATATCATTACTACTCATAATTTTATCGTAGCCAATAGCTTCTTTCATTTGACCAACTCTAAAGTTTCCTACAACAGGTAGGTTTCTTAGAGTAATAAATGCATCTCGCACACCTACTGCAGCACCTACAAATTCTAATTGTAATTTATAATCTAACGACTTATTGTAAACCTTACCTGAGCTATAAAAACGAAGTCTACGTAACTGAGAACCACTAATTGCGTTGCCAGCAGCTTGTGTAGCACTATCTTGGTTAAATATTACTGATTGTACTTGAATTCGACCTCCAAATTTAATATCTGCATCACCATCAGCAGTTTTAAGTTTAGTTGCGGCATACCAGTCTATGTTATTTTCTTCTTGTGCATTTAATGTAAAAACTATTAATACGCTGATAGATAGTAATATAAAATATTTAATCATCTTTATTTTTTGTGTTTTTTTCGAATGCGACAAACTTACACGTATTTAAGGGCTTAATTAAATTTTAACCGTAAAAGTCAAAACTGAGTTAACATTAACTTAACATTAAGGCAAAAAAAACACCCACTTTAATTTAAAGTGGGTGGTATACTAATAAATTGTTAAGCAAGTATAAGTATTGTTAATAACAATACTTATTTGCCGCAATTACTGTTTCAGCAATTCCTTGCCTTAAATCTCTGCTGTTAACCGGATTAATTTTAGTAAATCGTTTTAATCCCATTAACATCATTCTCAATTCATCTCCCTCTGCCATAGAAATAATAGCGTTTTTACCAGCTATGTTAATTCTATCTACTCCATCATAAGTAAAAAGCTTTGCCATCATTAATTGATCCTTGCAAGCTTCTTCTCCTTTCATGGAGATTACTTTTTCAGTACGTAAAATAACAGACTCAATGGCGTAAACATCAATTAAGATATCTGCACAATTCATTAGAATTTCTTGCTCTTTTGAAAGACTTTGCATGAATTTCTGAACAGCAGAACCCGCTACCATCAATCCAATTTTCTTCAGGTTCTTAAGAACTTTGCGTTCATGAGCCAAAGGACCAGTTTCTATATCGCCAGCACTCATGTCTGGAACAGAAGTTAACTCACTTGCAACAGCTGCAGCAGGTGTCATCAAGTCTATTTCTCCTTTAAGAGCACGTTTCAGCATCATATCAACCGTTAAAAGTCGGTTAATTTCGTTTGTCCCTTCAAAAATTCGATTAATACGTGCATCTCTGTAAGCTCTTTCCATTGGTGCATCGGCACTAAAGCCCATTCCACCATAAATTTGAACACCTTCATCCACCACGTAATCTAACACTTCAGAACCTAAAACTTTAAGCATAGCGCATTCAACTGCGTATTGTTCAGTTCCCTTTAGTTTTGCTTCCCCAGCATCCATGCCACCTTCAATTAATGAGGCTATTGCATCATCAATATTTTGTGTTGCTCTATACAAGGTGCTTTCTAAAACAAACACTCGCGTTGCTTGCTCTGCTAGTTTATAGCGTATAGCACCGTATTTAGAAATGCTTCGTCCAAATTGCTCTCTTTCATTCGCATATTCAACACTGTGGTTAATTACAGCCTTTGAAGCACCTAAAGCGGCACCTGCAAGCTTAATTCTACCAATGTTTAGAATGTTTAGGGCAATTTTAAACCCATTTTCTCTTTCGTTCAACAGGTTCTCAACTGGAACTTTGCAATCGTTAAAGAAAACTTGACGGGTAGAAGACCCTTTGATCCCCATTTTATGCTCTTCTTCATTTAGTGTAATGCCACCAAAGGATTTTTCTACGATAAAAGCACTTAATTTTTCATCGTCGTCTATTTTAGCAAATACAATAAACACATCAGCAAAACCACCGTTGGTGATCCACATTTTTTGACCATTTATTAGGTAGTGCTTCCCATCGGCTGTTAATTTCGCCTTGGTTTTACCAGAGTTTGCATCAGATCCTGAACTTGGCTCTGTTAAACAATAGCATGCTTTCCACTCGCCTGAAGCCAGTTTAGGAACATACTTTTCTTTTTGCTCTGCATTACCATAATATAAAATAGGTAGTGTTCCAATTCCAGTATGTGCCGATAAAGCAACTGCAAAAGAATGACCAGCACCTAAAACTTCGGTAGTAAGCATGTTCGTAACAAAATCCTTGTTGAATCCGCCGTATTCTTCAGGTACTGAAATTCCTAAAAGGCCTAATTCACCTGCTTTTGTAACCAACGAAGGCATTAAACCTTCTTCCATGCTATCAATTCGATCTAGATTTGGAAATACTTCCGCTTCTAAAAAGTCCTGACAGGTTTGGGCAATCATTTTTTGTTCTTCATTCCATTCTTCGGGAATAAAGATTTCTTCTGCGTGGGTTTCTCGTATTAAGAATTCGCCACCTTTAATTGGTTGAATTTGTTGTTCTGTACTCATGATGTTTTTAGTTTAATAGCTCGTAAACCCCAGCAGCACCTTGTCCGGTACCCACACACATGGTTACGATTCCATATTTATTTTTTCTGCGTCTCATCTCATTAAACAATTGCACACTTAGTTTTGCTCCGGTACATCCAAGAGGGTGTCCTAAGGCAATTGCGCCACCGTTTACATTCACGATTTCAGGATTTAAATCTAGTTCCCTAATAACTGCAACAGATTGAGAAGCAAATGCTTCATTTAATTCAAATAATTCAATGTCTTTAGTTGTTAAACCAGCCATTTTTAATGCTTTTGGCACTGCCGCAACTGGACCGATTCCCATAATTCTTGGTGGAACACCCATTGCAGCATAACTAACTAATCGCGCAATTGGTGTTAGTTGATGGTCTTTCATAAATTGTTCTGAAACAACCATTACAAAAGCAGCACCATCAGAAGTTTGACTTGAGTTACCAGCAGTAACAGATCCACCTGCAGAAAAAACAGGTCTTAATTTTGCCATCATTTGTAAGGTGGAACCACCTCTTGGCCCTTCGTCAGTATCTACAACATACGATTCAGTAACTTTTTTACCTTCTTTATTAAGGAAAGTGTTTTCTACTTCAATTGGAACAATGTCGTCTTTGAATTTACCATTTTTTATGGCTTCTAAAGCTCTACGGTGAGATTCTAAACTAAAATTGTCTTGGTCCTCACGGTTTACATTAAATTCTTTCGCAACCGCTTCAGCAGTTAAACCCATTCCCCAATAATAATCAGGGTGGTCTTTAGCTACTTTGTAGTTAGGAATGATTTTCCATCCACCAAATGGGATAGGGGACATCACTTCAACTCCACCAGCAATAATACAATCTGCCATTCCTGCTTTAATTTTAGCAGTAGCCATTGCAATGGTTTCTATACCCGAAGAGCAATATCTATTTACTGTAACTCCCGGAACCTTATCAGTTTCTAAACTCAGTAGAGAAATCATTCTACCAATGTTTAGCCCTTGTTCAGCCTCAGGTGTAGCATTTCCTACAATTACATCGTCCACTTCTTCGTTGTTAATACTAGGAAGAGTTTTCATCATATGTTTTATAACATCCGATGATAAATCTTCGGGACGAGTAAATCGAAATTTACCTCTAGGCGCTTTTCCAACAGCAGATCTAAACCCTGCAACTATATACGCATCTTTCATTTTATTCTTTTTTATCCTTAACCTTCAAGAGAAGTTTGACTTCTTTTATAACGTAAAAAGGCTAGTAATTGTGTTAGTTTCTTAAAGGCTTACCTGTTTGTAGTAAACTTTGCATTCTTTCTAGCGTTTTTTGCTCTCCACAAAGAGAAACAAAGGCTTCTCTTTCTAAATCTAGAAGGTATTGCTCAGAAACCATTGTTGGTTCACTCAAATCTCCACCACATAAAACGTATCCCATTTTTTGTGAGATTAATTCATCGTGTTTCGAAATATAATGACCAGCTTGCATGGTGTGTGCACCTGCGAAAATCATCCCTAAACCTTGTTTTCCTAAAACTCGAATGTCTGTTCTTGGAATAGGCTTAGAATAGCCTGCTTCAGCTAACTTAATTGCTTCTGCCTTCGCTTCTGTTATTTGGCGATGCTTGTTCATGTTCACTTTATCTCTACCAGGAACTAATATTCCAATATCAAAAGCTTCATAAGCCGAAGTTGACACTTTCGCAGTTCCAATAGTTAAGAAACGGTTTTTAAGAATGTTTAATTCAATTCCACCTTCTTCAAATTCATCAGAAGCTCTAAGAGCAAATTCTTTTGTTCCGCCACCACCTGGAATTACACCAGCACCAAACTCAACTAAACCAATATATGATTCAGCATTTGCTACTACCGCATCGGCGTGAAGTGTTAATTCACAACCACCACCTAATGTCATATTATGTGGCGCAACAACAACAGGAATACTGCTATATCGAGCACGCATAACTGTGTTTTGGAAAACTTTAATTGCCATATGTAACTCATCCCAATCTTGGTCGGCTGCATACATTAATATTAATCCAAGATTTGCACCAACTGTAAAGTTGCTTCCTTCGTTAGCAATCACCAATCCTCTAAAGTCTTTTTCGGCAAGATCTATAGCTTGATTTATTCCTTGAATCACGCCACTGCCCATGGTATTCATCTTCGAATGAAATTCAAGATTTATAATACCATCACCTAAGTCAATTATACTTGCATCGCTATTGCTCCATACCGTTTTGGTAGGTCTAATAACATCAAGTAGGGTAAAGTTTTCCGTTCCCGGGATGGACTCGTACTTTTTAGTTTGTTGGTTGTAGAATTTTTTAACGCCGTTTTCTACTTTGTAGAAGGTTTCGGCGCCAGATTTAACCATGTCATCAATCCATGAAGCGACTTTGTAGCCTTCTTTGGTCATTAATTCGATGGTTTTCTTTAATCCTAGGGCATCCCAAGTCTCAAACGGGCCTAATTCCCAACCAAAGCCAGCTCTTAAAGCATCATCTACTTTATAAATGCTATCTGATATTTCAGGAACTCTATTCGAGCTGTATTCAAATAAACTGTAAAAGTTTTTGCGAATAAAGTCGCCCGCTTTTCCCTTGTCGGCAGCAAGCATTTGCATACGTTGCTTTAAATCATCAACAGGTTTAGTTAAAGCTAAAACTGGGAAATTAACTTTAGACTTTGACTTATATTCTAAAGTTGTTAAGTCAAGTACAAGAATTTCTGATGAACCATCAGCATTTTTAACCTTTTTATAGAAACCTTGTTTGGTTTTAGAGCCTAACCACTTGTTTTCTATCATTTTAGTTAGAAAATCAGGTAGTTGGAAGATGTCTTTTTTCACATCTTCTTTTAAAGTAGAAGAAAGGAAATTAGCAACGTTTACAAAGGTGTCAAGTCCAACTACATCGGCAGTTCTAAAAGTAGCCGACTTTGGTCTACCTAAAACAGGGCCTGTTAACTTGTCAACTTCTTCAACAGTCATTCCGGTTTCTTTCACAGCATGTAAAAGAGCCATCATTGAATAAACGCCAATTCGGTTTGCTATAAAAGCAGGGGTGTCTTTACATTCTACCGTAGTTTTACCTAAAATTAAGTCGCCATACTCCATTAAATAGCTTGTAAGCTCAGGGTCGGTTTTTGGTGTTGGGATAATTTCCAACAACTTCAAATAACGAGGCGGATTAAAAAAGTGAGTTCCTAAGAAGTTCTTTTGAAAATCTTCGCTTCGTCCTTCACTTAATAAATGAATTGGAATACTAGAAGTGTTAGAAGAAACTATTGTTCCAGGCTTTCTAACCGCATCTACTTTTTCGTAAAGACCTTTTTTAATATCTAGGTTTTCAATGATAGCTTCAATAATCCAATCGCAATTCGCAATTAAATTAAGGTTGTCCTCAAAGTTTCCGGTAGTAATTCTTGTAGCAAATGACTTTCTGTAAATGGGTGATGGATTAGAAGTTAAAGCGGCCTTCAGCGAATCATTTACTATTCTATTTTTTACAGCTTTGTCCTCTAATTTTAATCCTTTTGCTTTTTCAGTATCATTAAGTTCTCTAGGGTTAATGTCAAGAAGAACTACTTGATGTCCAGCATTGGCAAAATGGCAAGCAATTCTTGAGCCCATAACTCCAGAGCCCAAAACAGCCACCTTTTCGATGTGTTTTTTCATTTAATATTTTATACTAGTGTTGTGATATTTGTATTATCAGAGTAATACATATTACTAATGTACAATTTCTTCGGAACTTCCATAAATTTTATCCACTAGATCTGCATAATTTGCGAAAATATTCTTTCGTTTTAACGATAATTTTGGCGTCATTTCTCCAGCTTCAATGCTAAACTCTTTAGTTAACAATTGAAAACGCTTTACTTGCTCCCAATGTCCAAAGTCGACATTAAGTGCTTCAATTTCTCGTTTAAACTTGTCAATTACTTGTGGGTTTTGAGCCATTTCAGCATCTGTAGTATATGCAATACCCTTGTGCTTACACCAGTCTTTTACTGTAGCAAAAGTTGGTACAATTAACGCACCTGGGAATTTACGGTTCTCACCAATTACCATTATCTGCTCAATAAAAGTGCTTTCTTTATACTTATTTTCTAAAACTTGAGGAGTAACGTATTTACCACCAGCAGTTTTAAACATTTCCTTTTTTCTATCAGTAATAGTTAAGAAACGGCCATTTACAAATTCACCTATGTCTCCAGTATGGAACCAGCCATCTTTGTCAATAACTTCGGCAGTAGCCTCAGGGTTTTTGTAGTACCCAATCATTACGTTAGGACCTTTAGCTAAAATTTCACCATCAGAAGCAATTTTAACTTCCACACCATCAATAACAGGCCCAGATGAACCAAGGTAATTGCCATTAGGACCAGTTTGTCCAACAGAAATTACTGGAGAGGTTTCAGTTAAGCCATAACCTTGCAAAACTGTTATGTTTCCAGCATTAAAAACGCGTGATAATCTTGGTTGCAAAGCAGCACCACCCGAAACAATTGCTTTAATATTATTACCTAATGCTTCACGCCACTTACTAAAGATTAGTTTATTGGCTATTTTTAATTGAAACTCATACCACGCTCCATTTGCTCCATAAAGATCATATCTTAAACCAAGATCAAGTGCCCAGAAGAACAATTTCTTCTTAACTCCTGATAATTCCATTCCCTTACCAACAATTTTATCATATACTTTTTCAAGTAAACGAGGAACGGTGGTAAACATTTGAGGTTTTATTTCCTTTAAGTTATCCGCAATAGTTTCTAAACTTTCGGCATAGTAAACAGAAATCCCACGGTTTAGATACATATAAACCACCATGCGCTCAAAAATGTGGCACATTGGAAGGAAACTAAGAGCTTTATCTTCACTACTAAGTGAAGGAACTAAAGTAGAGGTGGCAAGTACGTTTGATACCACATTATTGTGTGTCAACATAACTCCTTTTGGAACACCAGTTGTACCTGAAGTATATATTAAGGTTGCTAAGTCATCTGGTTCAATCATAGACTTAATAGCTTCTAAAGCCTTTAAGTCGCCATTTTCACCAAGTTTTGCAACTTCTTTATAGTTTCTTGCGCCTTCTACAAGGTCAAATGAGTAAATTTCATTTAATGAGGGCACTTTATCCTTAATAGAAACAATTTTATCATATAAGTCCTTGTCAGCCGCAAAAGCAATTTTTACTTCGGCATCATTTAAAATGAAGATTAAATCTTTTTCACTTAAAGTGGGATATAAAGGCACATGCTTTAATCCAATTTGTAACATTGCAAAATCCACAAAATTCCATTCAGGTCTGTTTGGCGACATATTGGCAACGGAATCACCTTTTACTAAACCAAGGGAGATCATCCCTAAACTAAGTTCATTAACAATTTTCTCTAAATCGTTAACCGAGTAGTTTATCCATTTCCCATTAACTTTAGTATTAAGGATATCATTTTTAGGGAATTGTTCTTTTAATCTTGGTAAGATATCGAATAGTCTTTTAATTTGCATTTGTCTCTTTTTTTAAAACGTTTTACTTAGCGTTTTTATATTTGGATAATTAAACTAATATTTGAATTGACCAAGGCCAATAATAATGTTGGATTAATCAGGTGTAAAAATAGCATTTATGAATTCACTAACAAATCTTTTTAATCAAGCACAGCAATCAAATTTTCGTCGCTTTGTTTTAAATCAAGTATTAGCAAAAACAATACCATTTAATAAGCCTCACGGTTTTAAAATTGCAAGCATAACTGATTCGGGAATTCAAACATTTTTGCCTTATAAAAAAGTGAACTTAAACCATATTAAAGGCATGCATGCCTGTGCTTTAGCAACATTGAGTGAGTTTACTTGTGGAGTACAATTAATTCGAATGATTAATCCAAAAGAGTATCGAATTATCTTACAGAAATTGGAAATGGAATACCATTATCAAGCAAAGACCGCGGTTACACTAGACTTTGACCTAAGCAAGGAAAAAATAGACACAGATATTATACAACCCTTAACTAAGGAGGATAAAATAGTGCGTATATTTAAGCTTACCACCAAAAATGCTGAAGGAATTGACATTTGTACTGCAACAGTACATTGGCAAATAAAGGCATGGAAGAATGTGAAAACTAAAGTTTAATAGCCTAAGGCTCGTCAAACTTAATTCTATTTCGTTCGTTTAATTTTTATCATAACACCTGTGTAAATGAAAAAACCAATAACCATATATATTATAAGAACGATACTTCTGTTGTTTATGGTTATTGTTTTAAGCTTTTGCTCTTCAGAATCTAATAAAGAGGTGAAAAAATATTCAGAACCTACTTATTTCGACTATGATGAAATAAAAAAGCGCGGAAAACTAATAGCATTAACATCGTATAGTTCAATAAGCTATTTTATTTACAAAGGCAGACCCATGGGTTTTGAGTACGAATTACTCGACAAGCTTGCAAAATCGATGGAAGTGGAGCTTGAAATAGTGGTGTTGAAAAACATGGACGAGCTTATTGAACAATTGAATAATGGTGTAGGAGACATAATAGCAACCAATGTTACCGTAACGAACGAAAGGAAGAAATACGTTTCCTTTACCAAACCAATAACCTTCACCAAACAAGTTTTAGTACAGAAAAAGCCTCAAGGTTGGAGGAATTTTACTCGAAGTAAATTAGAAGAGTCTTTAGTTAGAAATCAAATTGAACTAATTGGCGAAGAAGTTTATGTTAAAGAGGCTTCGGCTTATGAAGAGCGTATGCGCAATTTAAGCGAAGAGATAGGTGGAATGATTATTGTAAAAACAGATAAGCCTGAAACTGAAACGGAGCAATTAATTAAAAGAGTAGCCGAAGGCAAAATCAAGTTCACCATTTCTGATGAGAACATAGCACGTATAAATCAAACCTATTATCCCGATTTAGATGTGAAAACCCCAGTTAGTTTTCCGCAGCAAATTGCTTGGGCGGTTAGAACAAATAGTCCGGAGCTATTAAAACTTGTTGATGAGTGGTTGGTAGGAATGAAAAAGAAACCAGAATTCAGGTATATCTACAACAAATACTATAGAAATTCAAAACAGTTTACTGCACGAATTGAAAGTGATTTTTACTCTCAAAGTGGTGGTAAAATTTCACCCTACGATGAGTTGATTTTTGAATTTGCAAAATCAATTGACTGGGATTGGAGGTTAATGGCTGCTCAAATTTATCAAGAATCTAAATTTGATCCATTAGCAATGTCATGGACAGGTGCAACAGGATTGATGCAGCTAATGCCAGCCACAGCGGAGATGTATAATGTAACAGACCCAACAGATCCTGTACAAAGTTTAAGAGGGGGAACTCGCTTTTTAAAGTATTTAAATAAATTTTGGGAAGAAAGAATTGAAGACCCTGAAGAGAGAGTTAAGTTTATTCTTGCTTCTTATAATGTAGGTGCAGGGCATGTGATGGACGCTATTCGATTAGCTGAAAAGTTAGACTATCATCCAAAAATTTGGGATGATAATGTTGCAGAAGCTTTGTTGTTAAAAGCAAGTTCAGAATATTACAACGATCCTGTTGTTAGAATTGGATATTGTAGGGGAGAAGAGCCTTATAAGTACGTTCAAGAAATATTAGAACGCTATAGTCACTACAAGAAGTTTATTCCAGAAGATATTTACACGACAGAAAAAGCGAGTATTTTTTAATCTCGAAGTTTATCTAAAAGCCTGTTCAATTCTTTGGCCTCTGTTTCATTTAGATGATTGAAACTCAATTCGTGATTCTTCAAAATTTTATCGAGTTGTTCCAATAATTTGATGCCTTTTTCAGCAATTAATATTTCTGCCTGTCTTTTATCTTCCTTACACGAATTCCTTGAAATTAACTGCTTATCTAAAAGTTTAGTTACTAAACGCGAAGCGTTACTCATTTTATCAAACATGCGTTCTTGAATACGGCCAATAGTTATTGCTTTTCCATTTTGCCCACGAAGTATTCTTAGAACATTTAATTGTTGAACAGAAATATCAAAGGGTTTAAGAAGCTGTGCATGTTGAGCATGCAGCCAGACTCCTGAAAACATAATATTCAGGATAAACTTTTGGTACTCGCTAGAAAACTTTGATTGCTTTATTTCGTCTTCCAGTTTCATTAAACTTTATTCAGCTCTTGATTTTTCAATTTTATTCTGAGTCTTATCAACTTTAAGTTGCTTGCCTTTGATACTCATTTCAGCATCTTTAACTTGTAATTTTTGTTTCTCAACGTCAGCTTGTGCATCAGTTGATTTTTGCGAGCATTTTTCAGCTTTTTCTTGCAGCTTTGCTACTTTCTTTTCTCCTTTATCTGTTGATGACTCGGTAGTAAGCTTATATCGATTTAGATTTTGATAAGCCTGTTGTGCTTGTTCTGATCTTTTTTGAGCTTTGCTTTGAAGCTTTTCTAATTGCTTCTGCTCTTCCATTAAGTTTTTTTGAGACTCTTGGACAGACAGAATCTGCTTTTCCATTTTAATTTCAGTTTTCTGAACCTTAATTTCTTTGTTCAGAGAATCAGATTTGCTTTGTGCAACAAGTAAAGCAGTGGTTAACAGGGCTAATACTATAATTAATAGGTGTTTCATAGTACCTAAGATGCAAATTTTGGTCTTAGTTTAAACTATTTTAACGAATTAAACTTAATGTTCCCTTAAACTCATAGGTTTTTCCCGTAATACCTACCCCCGTTGCAACATAAACATAAACGCCTATTAATGCATCTTCACCATTAAATGTGCCATCCCATTTGTCTTCAATTCGAGTGGTTTCAAAAACTACTTCTCCCCATCTATCAAAAATTTGGAGAAGGTATGAGTCAATAGCATAATCCCTAGAGTAAAACTCGTCGTTAATGCCATCACCATTAGGTGTAAAAGCATTCGGAAAAAATAGGGTAGGTTCTACAAAAACACAAATATCATTTGCTGTGGAATCTAAACATCCATTTACAGTTACCGTAGTTAACGAAATTGTGTAAGACCCGCTTTGCTTGTAACTATGAGTTGGACTGTAATCTACACTTTGTGAACCATCGCCAAAATTCCAAAGTAAATAGTCGCCATCAATTGAAGTGTTTTGTATAGAAACCGTTAACTCTTGACAATGCGAAGTATCCCCAACAGAAAAAGCCGCTTGGGGTAGTGAATAGGCTTCAATTGTTTTTGTGATTACATCTTCACAACCATTACTGTCAATTATAAATAATTGGGCAGTGTAAACTCCAGCTGTTGAATATAAATTACTTGCATTTATTTGATCATCAAATGAACCATTACCAAAATCCCATTGGTAATTCATAATACTTACGGTATCATTTTTCTTGCTGTAATTGGTGAAATCAATATTTAACGGAATACAACCTTCAATAGTTGAAGGAGAAAAATTCGCTTCAGGACCGTCGGAAATGACAATAGAACTTGGCTTGACGATATTGTCTTCACAACCAAAAATATTGGTAACTTTTAAGTTAACTGAGTAGATTCCAACATCGGTGTACTCATGTTCTGGCTGTTGTTGTCTACTAGTACTTCCATCACCAAAATCCCATAAATAAGATACAATTGGAACAGTAGAAAATGTGCTATCTGTAAACTCAACATCTCCTTTATAGCAATGAAAAGTGTTATCCATTCCAAAGTCTGCAACGGGCACCGTGTCTATTATAATTGAATCTAAAGGTCCTAAAGTAAACTGACAACCTTTACCATCATCTAAGATAAGAATTGGATAAAAAATACCTGAGCGATCATAAGTTCTTAAAATTGAATCTTCTAGTCCAGCACTCAAATTTCCATCACCAAAATCCCAAGTAAAATTTTGGGTGTTTGTGGTTTGGGCAGTAAACATCACTTCTTGGCCAATGCAACCAGTATCTGGATTGTAATTATAAGTTCCAGATGGCCCTAAAACTTCGGCAACACCATAATTGGTTAATGTATCTGTACAGCCTTCTACTGTTCCTACAATTAACTTTACATCGTATAAGCCTGGCTCTGTGTAAACTTTTTGCGGGGTTTGTTGAGAAGAGGTTGTGCTATCACCAAAATCCCATTGCCATGAAACAATATCATTTAATGAATTATCTGTAAAACTAACAAGTAATGGGGGACAAGCACCTTGTTTTGGATCATTATCAAATAGGGAGATTGGCGGTCGGAATTCAATCATACTTGCATACGATTGATTTGAAAAACACCCATTTGTATCAGCAACAGTTAAACTTATATCAAAGAAAGTAGAAGTGTCAAAATCAAAAGTATGTGAAGGGTTTTGTAAATGAGAAATGTCTCCATCCCCAAAATCCCATAAATAAGAAACTACCGTTGCTGCACTTAAATTAGTGAACTGAATTGCTGTAGCTTGACATATTAAATTATCATCTATACTAAAATCTACCGAAGGGGTGGTGGCACTAATTAAATTTGAAAAAGTAACGCTGCTTTCACAACTACTTATATCTGTTACTTTTAATGATACGGTGTATTTTCCTGCATCTTGATAAATATGAGTTGGGTTCTTTTCTGCCGAGGTATTTCCATCGCCAAAATTCCAAAAGTATATAATTAATGGACCTGTCGAAGTGCTCGTGTCAATGAAACTTACAGTTAATGGTGCACAACCATTATTAGTATCCAATATAAAACCAGCTAATGGCCCAAACAAATTAATGGCATCAGTTTTTACCACAGTGTCAGGACAACCATTATCATCAATTATAGCTAATTGAACAGTGTATAAGCCATTATTTTGGTATTGATAGGTTGGATTTTGATCTGTGGATGTACTGCCATCACCAAAGTCCCACGACCATGAAACAGCATCCACGGAGGTATCTATAAAAGTAACATTAAGTGGACTACAACCTAAAGGTGGATCTTCAGTAAAACCACCTTTAATATCCGTAATGTTTATATTTCGGATAATTGAATCGACACAGCCCGTTGTTAAATTTGAAACGGTTAATGTAATGCTATAAGTTCCTGTAGAAGTGTATTTGTGCGAAGGGTTTTGATCAATAGACGTTGTACCATCCCCAAAATCCCAAGTTCTTAAATCAGCACCTCTTGAGTTATCATAAAATTCAATATACAGAATCGAATCGCAGTTTTGAACTATGTTAAAATCAGCTACAGGAACTAAAATGGTGATAAAATCATCCTTGGTTAAACTATCATAGCAGCCATTGTTCCCTACAATTAAGGTAACATCATAAACACCAGTATCACCATATGTTTTTGTTGGATTAGGCTCAATTGAGAACGAACCGTCTCCAAAAATCCATAAGTACTCCAACTCGTTATTGGCAAGTTCGGTAAAGTCAATTTCTTGGTCTACACAGGCAATTAAAGGTGTTGCCGTAAACTGGGTTGTGGGAATTTCTCCTACTTGTATATAAAAGGTTTTTATCTCAGATTCTGCACAACCCGCAGCATTGTTTATGGTAAGTGTTACCGTATAGTTTCCTGCAGAAAGATAGCTGTGAGCTGGATTTGCACCCACCCCGGTGAAGCCATCTCCAAAGTCCCAACTATAGCTTAATATAGGTTCAACTGAAGTGCTTAAATCAGAAAAATTAACAGTGTGGGGTGCGCAACCTTCCAGCGGTAATGCAGAAAAATCTGCGACAGGTTCAATAATTTGAATGTAATTGCTTCTATCATCTCTATCTGTACATCCATTTAAACCAGTAACTATTAAACGAACTCGGAAACTACCGGGCGTGACGTAAACATGAGTAGGATTTTGTAAACTACTGGTATTACCATCCCCAAAATTCCAATTCCAACCTACTGCATATTTTGAGGTGTCTGAAAAGTTTACAGTAAAAGGTACTTTACACGAGCGTTGGGTATCTGCTGTAAATCCTGATTCAGGCAAAGGCAACACTGTTACATAATTTGGAATAAATAGAGTGTCGTAACAAGAGGAGCCTCTTTTGCTAATTAATGAAACTGAATAAACACCCGTGTCTACATATGTATGTGTCGGGTTTTGATTGCTCGATGTATTTCCATCTCCAAAATCCCATTTCCACCAATCGGCAGCAGGACTAGTTAAGTCGGTAAAAATTGAAGCTGTATTTAAACAAGGAGTAAAGTCTGAAACAGAAAAATCAGTGTTGAAATCTAAAAATTCGGCATATGCGCTTTGAGTTGTTGAATCGGCACAACCATTTACATCCTCTGCTTTTAGTTTTACATCATATAGGTATTGAACGCCGTTAAAACTATAAGAGTGGGAAGGGCTTTCAGCACTTGAAGAATTTCCATCGCCAAAATCCCATGAATAGGTTAAGGCGCTTTCACCACCACTTGAATTGTTGGTTGTGGTTATTGGAAGTGATGGTGGACAAGCTTCAAAGGGACCATCACTGAAATCGGCAATTACTGGTCTAGATGCTTTAACAAAACTTGGATAAACAGTATCAGATTGGCATCCATTTGCATCTTTAATAATAATGGTTACACTATAATTTCCAGGATTTTGATAAGTATGCATTGGAGCATTTAAACTACTCGTATTACCATCTCCAAATGCCCAAGTCCATTGTACAATTGGTGCACTACTTGTTGATAAATCTGTAAAGTTAACATTAAGCGGAGCACAACCACCTAGTGGGTCAGCACTAATATCAATTTTAGGGTTCTCAAAAACGGTGATGTAGGCAGTTTTCAATTCTATGTCGAATAAAACTCCTTTGGTAATTCTTAGGCTTACAGTATAGGTTCCAGGAGAGGTGTAAATAGCACCAGGATTTTGATTTGTGGAGGTGTTTCCGTTTCCAAATTCCCAAAAATAGTCGTCTGGAGCGCCCGTAGAAAGGTTTTGAAAGCTGACAACTAGCGGATTACAGCCGCTTACATTGTTGGCGGTGAAATCAGCATTAAGTTGAGCCTTAATTGTAAAAACATGGCAAAAAAGCAATGTGTTTGTGAAAAACAGTATGGTTATTAAACGTTTGAGCATTAAAAACTTTAGGTTTCTTTTAAAGTTGAGGGTGTTTGTGTTATTCTTACTTTGTTACTACATAGTAAATATACTAAATTTTAATACGTATTTGGCGGGATTTAGTTGCGTTTTTGGTCAAAAACAACAAATACTTAACGAATAATTTTCCCACACCAATACTTATTTTTAATTTTTTATTGCGTGATAGTGAAAATTGTATAATTTTATAGTTTAACCACTAATCTCTTATAAATATGAAACTTACCTTCTTACTCTCTTTTCTAATTACTAGTGCACTGGCATTTTCTCAGCCAATAAATGATTTATGTGCTTCAGCCACTAGCTTAACAGTTCAAACCATTGGGAATTGTAGCGGTAATGAAACAGCTTCAACTTTAATTGGTGCAACCAACTCTGGCGATACTTCCAGTTGTGCAGAATCTCCAAATGAAACTGATGTTTGGTTTAGTTTTACCACTTCAATGGATTCAAACATATTGCTAACATTAAGTAATGTTAATAATGTAGAAGAAATCTTAGCGATAGAACTTTATACTGATTGCAGTACAAAAATTCCTAATTATTGCATCGGAGCGAGAAACAATGAGGCTATTTCTCTACCAAATTTAAATAGCATGACAAGTTATTTAATTAGGGTGTTTACCGTACCAGAATTTGATATTGGAGAAAGCGCTTTTAGTATTTGTTTATCATTTGCACCGCCAGCGCCAGTGAATGACTCTTGTAAAAATGTAACTTCCATTTCAGTTTCTGACTTTGGATCGTGCTCAAGTACTAATGGAACTTTTTTTAGTGCAAATTCTGAAGGCGTATCCTCAGCCTGTACATTTGGAGAAGAAGATGATATTTGGTACAGTTTTAATTCGGGGACTGATAGCAGCCTATTGTTATCAGAATTAGAAATTCTTGGTAATTCTTTCGAAAGTGAACTATACTTTGAGGTTTATGTTTCTTGCGGAGTTATAGTTAATAGCAGTTGCGGGTATTTAGAGGAGAATTCAACAGTTAATCTAGTGAATTTAGAACCACTAACAGAATACGTATTGAGAATCTATAGAGCTAACTTCCAAGATAATTTTGATTTTGAATTCTGTTTATCTAAACCACCGCCACTTCCAGCCAACGATGCCTGTATTTTACCGGATTCATTAGTAGTTCAATCCTATGATAATTGTATAGGTGATAAAGGAAGAACAGCAGGAGCAAACAAGAGTGGAGAAGTGTCTGGGTGCTTTTCTTCCAGTAATGAGGTGGACGTTTGGTATACTTTTAATACTGGCTCAGATTCTTCCTTGGTAATTCAATTTAATAAACTTGCCAATGATTTTTTACCTTTAGGGATAGAGCTATATGAAACTTGTCAAGAAAAAAACAATCAAAATCAATGTTTTTTCGCAAATAGTGAAAACAACATCTTCTTTATTAATAATTTAGAAACAGCAACAAACTATTTAATTAGAGTGTTGTCATTTCAAGGGAATGAAATAGACAGTTTTACTATATGTGTTACTAAGCCACCACCCGCACCAGTGAATGATTCTTGTCAAAATGCTTTTGCTTTAGCAGTTAATGATGTTGGAAATTGCAGTGGGAATGAGTTTTCTGCTACATTAATTGGCGCAACAAATTCAGGAGTTGAATCATCTTGTCAATTTGAAGGCGAAAGTAGGGATGTTTGGTTTAAGTTTAATACTGGAACTGAAAATAGGTTGAATTTAACAATAGATGAAACAGTCAATTCTATTGGGTACGAACTTTACCAAAATTGCAGCACTAAAGACAATACCTTGAATTGTGGAAGAATAAACGGAAATGGTTCTATTAGAATTTCTCAATTAGAAACGTCCACAGAATATTGGATTCGAATGTTTGAAATTCAAAATGGAAGCGGATTTGATTTTGATATTTGTGTTTCTAAAGTAGGTGCTGCTCCTGATAATGATAGTTGTCAAAATGCAACTGTACTAGTACCTCAGACTGGAGAAAACTGTACAAATTTAATTTCGGGAACTACATTTGGAGCAACAAATTCAGGTGACGAATCGGATTGTTCTTTTTCGAATAATGAAGAATTTGATGTTTGGTACAGTTTTAATTCTGATACGGGTATTAATTTCAGTTTATTTTATGATTACTTGGCTCCTAATTTTAATGGACCAGTTTGGTATGAATTATATAATGCATGTGGCGTTAAAGATGAAAGTGAACAATGTGGAGCCATGTATAGTAATGCAGAATTTATTTCGTTGAATGCATTAGACACACAGACAACATATTTAATTCGGATTATGTCTTTAAATGATGGAAGAGGTGAGGTTAATTTTGATTTATGTTTAAGATTAAATCCAAACCCACCAATAAATGATATGTGTTCTGGAGCGTTATTAATTGAAGGAGATACATCAATTGAGTCAAGTAATAATGATGCGAGCTCACAAAATAGTCCAAATTGTGGACCACCTCAAAACAACAATCTTTGGTATAAAATAGTTGGGAATGACAAACATATTAACCTTTCAACATGTGATTTCTCAAATTTTGATACAAGAATTGCAGTTTATGCAGGAAATTGTAACGATTTAGTATGTATTGCTGAGAATGACGATGCATGTAATTCTCAATCCATTGTTGATTTTGACGCATTAGAAGGAGTTACTTACTTTGTTTCCGTTGGCGGTTATGGTCAATCTAAAGGCGATTTTACCTTAACGGTTACCTACAGTGATGGTGGAGCACCAGATAACGATAATTGCAATAATGCAACATTTATTCAAAACACAGGTGATTTTGGATGTACCGGTTTGAATAACCTTGGCAGTACCAAAAACGCTACTAGTTCTGCAATTTCTGATTGTGATGCAAATGTTAGCGAAGTAGATGTTTGGTATGAGTTTTATTCTAATGGAACCACGGCTGACCTTAAAATATTCAACTTATTATATGAGGGAGATAGCATAGGTTACGAATTATATAGCTTTTGCGGTATGAAGGCCACTACAGTTACTAATTACTGTGGAAAGTTAGCCAATGGTGAACGTGTTTCCTTTGCTGGTATGACAAATCAATCTTATTACTTAATAAGAATTTATTCTACTGGTGAAACCAACAATAGAAGAACAGATTTCTCTTTCTGCTTAAATACACAAGAATTAAGTGAAACGCCTGCTAATGACTTATGTTCTTCGGCAATTTCAATTTCTTGTGGGGATACATTAACAGGAACCACAGAAGGAGCTAGTGTGCTGAGCAGCTTAGCGGACTTAAATTGCAGTCCATTGAGTAAAGGAGTTTGGTATGTAGTTGAAGGAACAGGAGATAGTGTGAATTTATCAACTTGTAGTTTTGAAACAAACTTCGATACTCGAATTGAAATATATACAGGAACCTGTACAGAATTAACTTGCGTTGATGCGAATGATGATTTACAAAGTTGTGAAGTATTTGGTAACCAATCAGGAATTAAATTTAGTACACTTTTAGGTCAGCAATACTTTGTATATGTAAATGGGAATGAAAGTGAAGGCAATTTCGAATTGGTTATGAGCTGTAAGGTTACTTGCTTTAAGGCAACTGAATTTGTTGTTCAGAGTTTAAGCCAAACGGAAGTTGAGGTAAATTGGGTTTCATCAAATATTGGACTTTCTTATTTCATTGAGTACGGTTTAGATGGGTTTTTACCTGGAACCGGAACAATTGTAACGGGACTAAGTACTAATACAAATAGTATCACCATTTCTGGATTAACTAAACAAACTAAGTATTCAGTAATACTTCATGAGAACTGCGCAGGTTCTAAAGGCAAAACTGATACTTTGGAAAGTGATGTTACTACAAATAATGTTTCAGTAAAGCAATATGATGTTAATCCTATAGAAATTTACCCTAATCCAAGTAATGATGTATTGAATGTCAAAGGATTAATGCCAATGAGTGTTATTCGATTAAATTCACTTGATGGTAGGTTGATTCAAACTTTCACTACTAACTTAGAGACTGAAATAGTAATTGATTTGAAGGCTTTAAAAGCTGGTACATACCTATTAAACTATCAAACTACAACAGGAGTTGAAGTTTATAAGCTAATTAAGGATTAATTGGTTTTAGCTAGTTTTAAGAACATTTTAAATTAAGTAAAATCCCATTTGTCCGCCTCAGGCGGACGGATGGGATTTTTGTTATACTCATAAAAAAAACCGTCACTCTGAGTGTCCTGAACGACGAAGGAGTCTCGGGATGTATCGAAGGATAGGTTTTTATTAGTGTATAGTCCTACTTCGGAGCGCTATACTGCGGTAGAGTCTCAATTAAAAACGGAATTTATCGGTCTAAAGTTTGAATTTTATTGTGAGTTAAGTAAATAGTCAACTTTCTACCTTTTCACTAAGTCCCTAATACAAACAAAATGACTAAAAAACACAATTGGCACCACCACTGCAGGTAACAACACAAAAGGAAAATTCATTATTGCAGTTAAAGATTCGTTGTGGTTGAGGAGTTGAAACTCTGTTGGTGCAGATAAAATAGCTGTAGCAACAACATTAACAAGTAAAGCAAGGGCAAGTGTATTCCAAATGACCAAAAAGTATTTGCTTAGTTTTTGTTTAACATACCCAAAATAGTAAATAAACAAGGCGGTTATTCCACTTAGTATATCAAGGTTTGTGCCTTCGAAAGTCATCATTTCTGGAACAACTCCCTCAATAGCTAAAGCCATTAATACAATTTCTACGGGTACTCTAATAATATGTAAAAGGGTTAGTGTTTTGGTGCTAAGTGTATCTATCCACGCTTTTGACTTTTTTAGGTTAAAAACTACCAACATAAGAACCAAAGTAGGACCAAAGGTTAATACAAAACGTGGAGGGATTCCTTCAAAATTTAAATAGAAACCCCAATAAGCCAAAGCACTTTGCAATCCTAGCCAAACAAGAATACCTGAAAGAACTGCTGTTTTAGATTTTGAATTGGGTATGGCTTTTGCAAAAAACGACAATGTTAAAATGGTTGTAACCATAAACATTAAGGGAATCCATTGAGGGATGTTAGTCAGCATGGGTTAATATATTTTTTAGGGCTTTTTCTAAGTTCTTAAACTCATACTTAAAGCCTTCTTCCAATAAATTTTTTGGCTCAATTTGTTGGGAGGCTAAAACTGCTTTGCTTAAGTCGCCAAGAATTAATTTTAACGCAAATTTTGGAACATTTGGCACCCAAAAAGGACGTTTTAAGACTCTAGCAAGGGTTTTGGAAAAATATTCATTATTTATTTGCTGTGGAGAGCATAAGTTAAAAACATAATGAGAACTGTTTTTCTCCATGATAAATTGAATTGCATTTACCACATCTTGAATATGTATCCATGGGAAATACTGCTTACCACTTCCTAATGAAGACCCTATTCCTAGTTTAAACGGCAATAATAATTTTGGTAAGAAACCGCCTTCGGAGCTTAATACATTGGCAATACGTATTCTGTAAACCTCGGTTCCGGTCTCTTTTAATGACTTTGTTTCTTTTTCCCAGAGGTAAGTGGTCTTAGAAATAAAGTCGTCGCCAGGAAGACTACCCTCAGTTAAAATTTCCATTGGTCGATCTCCATAAAATCCAACTGCTGAAGCACAAATTATTTTTTTAATAGGAGTTTTGGTTTTGGTAAGTGCGCTTTTTAAAAGTGCAGTAGAATTCAATCTACTTTGCAATACAGCTTTCTTGTGTTTTTCATTTAATCGTCCATTTGCAATTGACTCACCAGCTAAATGCACTATGTAATCAATGTTTTCAAATGCTTTTAGATCAATTGTCCCTTCTTTAGGGTTCCATTTATACTTTTTGCAACCCAAATATGAGCCTTCACTTCTACTTAGAAGATTAACCTTATACTCGTTTTTAACTAAAGTTTTAATAATGGCAGTGCCAATTAATCCAGTTCCACCAGTTATTAAAACCCTTTTCATTAAGCTAGTTGATTTGAGAAGAAGAAATTTTGATGCCAGCTAAGACTAACTGGTACTTCCCATTTAGTTTTGAAACCTAAATAATCAGTAACCAAATTATTGAAAACTATAGTGTCAGAATTTACTACTCCACTTTTTCCCAATTCCTTAAATTGATTGATGTCAATAATTTGAATTTCACCCTTTTCGTCTCTATAACTTATATCAGTTCGATTGAAAAGTTTTAAGTCGTATTTCTGTTCAATTTCTTGGATTACTTTAATCGACTTGTCTATGGAGCAACCACTTGCTTGAGCCTTGCTTTCGTCAACTATTAATACTAAAAAATGATTGTACATGACTTTACTAAGTCCATGCAGTTGTTGGTTGTGAGCGGTCCACTCCGATACAAAGGATTGAAGTTCTTTTGATATGGATTCAACTTCCTTGTCTTCAAATTTTCTATTGCTTTGATAAACCCAAACTCGGGCGTTATCTGCTACTTCATGTGCATCCATAAAATTGATGTTATTTTTTAAGCCCAAGAGCTTCTGCAGTAATTTCTGCAATGTCTTTCACCTCAACAACCGCTTCCTTTTCAAAATGTTTTACACCATCACTTAACATGGTCATACAAAACGGACAACCTGCTGCAATAATGCTTGGGTTAGTACCTAAAGCTTCTTCAACTCGCTCAATATTTATGTCCTTAGTTCCTTTTTCAGCTTCTTTAAACATTTGACCACCACCTGCACCACAACATAGCCCATTGGTTTTACATCTTTTCATCTCAGTTAAGTCTGCATCTAATGCTTCTAAAGCTTCTCTAGGAGCCTCATATACATTGTTTGCTCGTCCTAAGTAACAAGGATCGTGGTAAGTGATTTTCTTGCCTTTAAAAGGCTGACCATCCGCAGTTTTTAGCTTGCCTTCTTTAATTAATTGTGCAATGAGTTCAGTATGATGAATAACTTCGTATTTGCCACCTAATTCAGGGTACTCATTCTTTAAAGTATTAAAGCAATGCGGACAACCGGTAACTATTTTCTTTACATCGTAACTGTTTAACACTTGGATGTTAGTCATTGCCTGCATTTGAAACAAAAACTCATGTCCAGCACGCTTAGCTGGATCTCCAGTGCAACTTTCTTCTCCGCCTAATATTGCATATTTCATTCCCACATGAGATAAAATTGCAGTTATAGACTTGGTAATTTTTTGTGCACGTTCATCAAAACTTCCAGCACATCCTACCCAAAATAAAATGTCAATTTTTTCGCCTTTTGCAGCGACTTCCGACATGATTGGTACTTTATTCTCCATAATTTCTTGAAATTAATTTGTTTCTGTCCATTTAGCTCTGTCAGTTGGTGAAAACTGCCAAGGCGCACCGTTATTTTCTAGGTTGGTTAACATCATATTCCATTCTTGTGGAACATCAGATTCTTCCATAACCTTATAGCGGCGCATTTCCATAATAATTTCTACTGGACTAATGTTTACAGGGCAAGCTTCAACGCATGCATTACAAGTAGTGCAAGCTAAAAGTTCTTCTTTAGTAATTAAATCGTGGAGTGATTTACCATCATCCTTAAATTCTTTGTTTTTGTCGATATTTTTACCTACTTCTTCCAATCGATCTCTAGTATCCATCATCACCTTTCTAGGGCTTAACAACTTGCCTGTTAGGCTTGCAGGGCATTGGGAAGTACATCTACCACACTCTGTGCAGGAGTAGGCTTCCATTAAATTTTTCCAATTCAAATCAAAAACGTCTTTAACTCCAAACTTATCCGGTGGTGGTTGGTCTGCAGGTGGTTGAAAAGAAGGATCCATCATCGCCTTTACCTCTGTAGTAATGCTAGCCATGTTTGTCATTTTACCTTTAGCATCAAGTCTTGAGTAGAATGTGTTAGGAAAAGCTAAGAAAATATGGAAATGCTTTGAAAACGGGATGTAATTTAAGAAAGCGAGGATTCCTAAAATATGGAACCACCAAGTTGCTCTTTCAACAAGTATTAACGATTCGGTACTAATGCCAGTATAAAACCCAACAAGCATGGAGCTAATAGGGAAGGAGCCAGCCATAGTGTAGTGTTCTGCCCCTCGTGCTTGTAATACTTGGTCAGCTGCATTCATCTTTAAAAAAGCCGCCATTAAGGCAATTTCTATAATCAGAATCATATTTGCATCCGACTTAGGCCAGGCTGTCATTTCTTTTCCAAAAAACCTTTTAATTTTTAGTACGTTTCTACGGATTAAAAATATAACACAAGCAACTAATACTCCAAGAGCTAGAATTTCAAAACTTCCAATTAAAAAATCATAAAATGAACCTAAAAAAGGTGCGAATATTCGGTGGGTGCCAAAAAGACCATCAATTACAATTTCTAAGACTTCAATATTTATAATTACAAATCCGAGGTAAACGATAATGTGAAAGAATCCAGAAATTGGTCTAACTACCATTTTACTTTGACCAATGGCAACTTTGGCCATTGTTTTCCATCGTTGGGATGAGTGATCACTCATGTCCACATCTCTCCCAAGGAGAATATTTCTTCTAATTTTACTTACTCTATAGGCAAAAAATCCGCCTCCAAGTAAAAGTGCAAATCCAAAAAGTACTTGTCCGATCATGTTTTGAGATTGAAAGATACTAAAGTAGGGAAAGAAGTTCTAATTGTAAAGCACTAGTTTTTATATAAATCGATTTTAAATAGTAAAAAGGTTGAATAAAAAAGCAATTAAAATTTCATCATGTAAAAGAGAAATGTACATTTGCATTCCTTTACGGAGGTGCTAATGCAAAGCCTGTCTCGAAAATCCGATGATTGGTAGAGCAAAGGCGGTAAGGTGCCATAGCTCAGTCGGTAGAGCAAAGGACTGAAAATCCTTGTGTCGTTGGTTCGATTCCAACTGGCACCACAAAACAGTCTTGAGTGTGAGTCTAGAGTCGTGAGACAATAGACTCGCACGAAATAACTGTTTTGTCCCTCAATACTCAATACTCAATACTCACGCTCCCACTCACACTGTATTCATCACGATTTTAAAAAATTGAATAATTATAGCTGGATTTTTTAAATTTTTTTGTGTTTTAAATGTTTGGAGCAAGAGGGTTTACCCGACTTGATCCAAGCTCATATGAAAAGCTCATTCCCTCAATACTCACACTCTATCTCAAAACTTTCTTTTTCCATCACGAATTTGTTTTTGTACAAAGCAATTCGCAGCCATACAAGATTCAAAGTATAGTACTAATCATTCCACTGAGTCATTTCGACCGTAGGGAGAAATCTTCCTTAATTGATGCGCAAAGCTTAAAAGCGTAGTAATGTTTTATGTGTCTTTAAGCGTAACTCGTGAAGCTTCAAAGTGCTGCTAATTAAGATATGGGGTGCATGCCTAAAGGAAGATTTCTCTCTTCGTTGCACTCCGTTCGAAATGACTACCTAAGGTTGGTGATTATACAAACCATCCTTTGTTAGTCTAGGATTCTAATCAGGATGACTGGTTTATTTATTTAAAATTTAAACATAAAAAAAGCCCTTAGTGCTTTCACACTAAGGACTCTTTCTCTTTTGTTGCTGCGGGAGAAGGATTCGAACCTCCACGGAGCGGTTAGTCTTTTCAAATAGAAATCTTTTGACATCTATTAGAATTGCTTTATTCCGAACTCTCCAC
Organism: Sphingobacteriales bacterium; assembly: GCA_047632595.1. GTDB lineage: Bacteria > Bacteroidota > Bacteroidia > Sphingobacteriales > Sphingobacteriaceae > JBLIDK01. Next base: position 11,250 of record JBLIDK010000007.1, on the reverse strand, counting down.
CCTCGAGACAGGAGGGCATGTCTGCCGTTTCATCACCCCGCAAGTTCAGCAAGAGGTTGAGTTTGAGTTTTGAGGAATTTCAATTTGCTGAATCCCTCTGTACTCACACTCTAACTCACACTGTCAAATTAAATATGTATGAGCTTCGCTTGCTTGTTTATTTTATGCGTTACTTTCAATGAACATGGTTAATTGCTTAACCTTTGATGAATTAAATGTAAGTAAATATACGTTATGGTTAATAGAATAGATACAAAATCTATGTATTATTCGATATCATTCAGTATATTTGATTATAAGTTAATATTATTCAGTTTATACCAAGAATTATGCCTCAAAATTTGCAAATTGACACCATCGATAGAAAGATTTTAGCAATACTGTTAAATGATGCTAAAACACCCTATACCGAAATTGGCAAACAAGTCTTTGTTTCGGGTGCTACGGTTCATGTTCGAGTAAAGAAACTCCAGAATTTGGGCATCATTAAAAATTCACACATAAAACTGGATTACAATGCTTTAGGTTACGATATTATTGCCTTTTTGGGTATTTACCTTGAAACTAGTACCTTATATAACCATGTTGCAGAAAAATTAAATGAAATACCTGAAGTGGTAGGCTTGCATTACACCACTGGTGTTTACAGTATGTTTGCAAAAATTGTTTGCTTTGATACTCCTCATCTTAGAATCGTTTTACACGATAAAATTCAAAAAGTAAAGGGCATTCAACGAACAGAAACTATGATGTCGTTAGAAGAAACCATTAACCGACCAGTGGACATGACGCTTAACTTATAGGTAGTTGCTTATTGAATTTACGATTTAGAATTTTTTTGACCACAGGGAAGGCAAAAACTGCCAAAAGAATAGTTAATGAACCGAAATAGAATCCTGGTGTCATTTTTTCTTGTTCTCCGAAAAACAAGTAGGCTAGTATTATTCCATAAATGGGTTCTAAATTGGTGGTTAAAACAACAGTGTAGGCTGTCAGTTCTTTCATTACATGTACTCCAATTACATAGGCAAAAGCAGTGCAAACAGTGCTCAGTAATACTAACCAAAACCAATCCATTGCACTTAGGTCAAAGGTTATCATTGAGGCGTTACCTGAAACAAGAAGAACAAGTGAAACTATTAATACTCCGCCCAACATACTATAAGCTGAAATTTGACTTCCAGTTGCGTCTTTTACTGACTTTTCATTAATAATGGTGAATAGCGCAGCCATAAATGCTGCAATCAATCCATAAATTATTCCTAATTGATATTGACTTTCAAAGTGAAAGATCATTGCTATACCTAGAATTATAATGAGTGCTATAATCAATTCTAACAGACTGAGCTTTTTCTTCATTAGCAAAGGCGAAAGCAAGGAAGTGAAAAGGGCTGTGGATGATAAACAGATTATTCCGACAGATACGGTGCTTTCTTTTATTGATCCAAAAAAGAATATCCAATGTGCAGCCACAATAGTTCCGATTCCCATAAAGGTTAAAGCCTTTTTACGAGTAATAAACTTTGTTTTTCCAGTTAGTACGAAATAAGTTAACAGTGAAAGCAAAGCTAAAAACATGCGATACCACACGAGAGGCAAGGCTGCAATGCTAATTAGTTCTCCTAAAATGCCTGTAAATCCCCAAATAAAAATGGTGAAATGCAGAAGGTAGATGTTTTTATTTGGGCGCAATTTTAACAAGATAAAGTCCTAAAATACTGAATATTACAATAGGTAAGAATACTGCAACCATTGGGTGTAAACCACCTTTAATGGAAAATACAGTACTAAAATAAAAGGTCACAATAAAAATTGCACATAAGGCAATACCAATTCCTAAATGCAAGCCTATTCCACCTCTAACTTTTCTTGAAGAAACAGCAACTCCAATAAGTACAAGTACATAAACCATTATTGGGTTGGCGTAGCGGCGGTATTTCTCAATTTGGTACAATTTAACGCCAGAGGTACCTCGAAGTTTTTCCTTTTCAATATATCCATCAAGTTCTCCGAGGGTCATTTTTTCTATTGTGAAATCTTTTAGTTCAAAGTCGGCGGGCTTCATAGCAATTACAGTATCCATGTTTCTTGCATAAACCAATGATTCTTTTAGTCCGTCAATTTTACGAACACTGTAATTTTGAATTCTCCAGTTATTCAACTCTGGTTGCCACTTAATTCTATCTGCCAAAAGTTTATACGTTAAGGTGTCACCCTTAAAATTCTCTAAACTAAACTTATAGCCTATGTTTTGAGAGTTGTTGTAGCTTTCTAGATAAACAAAAGTCTCTTCGTCAAGTTGCATATGAATGTTACGCTGCTTGTTTGAAAACGATTTTTTAATATAAACTTCCTCAAAAGCAATTCGCTTAACATTTGCCATAGGAGTGATGTATCCATTAAAGGCAAAACTTACTATTGCCAACATTGTTGCTACTAAGAAGTAAGGTAGAAGAAACCTTTTAAAACTAACTCCACCACTTAAAATGGCGACAATTTCAGTATTGTTTGCAAGCTTACTTGTAAAAACAATTACTGCAATAAAAATTAACAAAGGACTTAATAAGCTACTTAAATAAGGGATGTAGTTAAGGTAGTAATCGAATATTATTTCTGATAAAGGAGCTTTTTTCTCAATAAAATCATCAACAAATTCAGAGAAATTGAAAACTATGGCAATTACAATAAAAATTCCTAGCGTAAAGAAGAAGGTGCTTAGAAATTTGCCAATTATATATCTATCTAGTTTTTTGAACATGTCTTTGCTGCAACAAATCTACATCAATTTATTTAGCGTGGATTAATAAATGGAGGTAACATTTCCTTAACATTAAGTTTAACTTATGTTCTTCTTATCTTTATACCTTAGTAGTGTTTAGATAACACCAATGAAAAAGGAAAAAATATTAATTGTAGACGACGAGCAGGATATCATTGAATTGGTTCAATACAATTTACAAAAAGAAGGCTACGAAATTATCACAGCACCTAATGGTCGTGTAGCAGTTCAGCTTGCCGAAAAGCACCATCCGCAATTGATTTTAATGGATATTATGATGCCAGTAATGGACGGGATTGAAGCCTGTAGGTTAATGCGTACTAACACTAATTTACGAGATACTTTTATTGTGTTTTTAACTGCTCGTGAGGAAGAATACAGCGAAATTGCAGGTTTTGACGTAGGTGCAGATGATTATATCACAAAGCCAATAAAACCCCGAGCATTAGTTAGCAGAATAAATGCCATTTTAAAAAGGGGCAAAGGTCTAGAAGAAGAACCTTTAGACAGAATTGAAATAGCTGACTTGCTTATAGATCGCGATGCCTATAATGTGGTGAAAGATGGTATTAAAATTTCTTTACCTAAAAAGGAATTTGAGCTACTCTACCTTTTAGCAAAGAAACCTGGAAAGGTGTTTACTCGTGAATCAATTTTAAATCAAGTTTGGGAAGACTCAGTTATTGTAAGCAATAGAACAATTGATGTTCATATTCGTAAATTGCGCGAGAAAATCGGAGAACATTATGTTTCTACCGTAAAAGGTGTTGGTTACAAATTTGATGCATGAACAATAAGGGCTTAATAAGAATTTCAATTGTAGGAGGAGTTTTCTCTGGTATTATAGTATTTATAGCCCTTTATTTAGCTCAAACACCTGTATTACAGTCTGCTTTAGCCGCTTTGGCTGCGCTTTTTCTCTGTAGCGTTTTTCTTTATCTTATTTTAAAAATTTGGATTTTTGACCGTTTAGATAGGCTGTATTCTTATTTCCAGCTACTAAGAGCCAAAAATAATGCGGGGAATACTGTTTTACCAACTCCCTCAAACGACCCAATTGACAACTTGAAAAATGAGTTAGATCATTGGATAAGGTTCAAAAAACGGGAAATGGAGGAGTTGAAGAAATCGGATGTTTTTAGAAAAGATTTTATTGGCAACGTAAGTCACGAACTAAAAACCCCAATATTTAATATACAGGGTTACTTGCATACGGTAATTGATAATAATACCGAAGAAGAGGAATTACAAAAGTATTTTCTTGGAAAGGCAGCTAAAAACGCTGATAGGTTGAGTGAACTGGTAGAAGAACTTATTTCGCTTTCGCGGATGGAGTCGGGGAATTTAGAGTTGAAAATGCAATGTTTTGATATTCACACCCTTGTTTTAGACCTTTTCGATACCATGGAATTTATGGCTAGTGAAAAGAAAATTGAACTGGATTTTAAAAGTGGAAGCGACAAATCATTTATTGTCGAAGCCGACAAAGAAGGTATAGGGCAGGTGCTTTCAAACCTGCTATCAAACTCTATAAACTATGGGGTTGAAGGAGGACAAACTCTAGTGAATTTTCAGAAACAGAATAATATAATTTTAATTGAGGTTATTGATAATGGTGTTGGAATTGAACCACAATTTATCAGTCGCATTTTTGAACGATTTTATCGAGTAGATAGAAGTCGTTCTAGAGCCTCAGGAGGTACAGGCTTGGGATTAGCAATTGTTAAGCACATTTTAGAATCACACAATCAGCAAATTTTTGTGGAGAGTATACCAGGAAATGGAAGTAAATTTAGTTTTACACTAAATAAAGGTTAGTAATTATAATTCTGCTTTTGCATGATAGACTCACTAAAAAGCACATTTTTATCAATTGGGGCAATCCCAGTAGTTTCACAAACAATACCTCCAGCAATATTCGTAATCACGGCAATTTCTCTAAGAGGACGTTTCTTAGCCATCATTAATGCCGCTACACTTATTACAGTATCTCCAGCACCTGAAACATCAGTTATATTTCTAACATGAGCTGTAACATGATGATATTCTTTATCATCTTCTATTAATAAACCATATTGAGATAAGGTTAACATAGTGTTTTTTGCCTTTGTTTTACTTCTGAACCTCCTAAGTTCTTTAACTAACATTGGAATATCTTTTGGATCCAGCTCCAGTTTTAGCCCTTCTTCTAATTCCCTCAAATTGGGTTTGAATAAAGTAACCTCGTTATAGAAATGGAAATTACGTTTCTTTGGATCAACAACAGTTGTGATGTTTTTAGCATTGGCTGTTGCCACTACTTTTTTAATCAAGCCTTTTGACAAAACTCCTTTATCATAGTCTTCAAATACAATTACGTCAATTTTATAACTCTCAATTATTTGAAGGATATGGTTTTCAAGCTGTATTGAAACTTCGCGACTAGCTAATTCATCGCTTTCTTCATCCAGTCTTATTACTTGTTGAGAACCACCTAAAATTCTAGTTTTAATTGTTGTAGGACGTGAGGAATCGGCAATTATTCCACTTGTTGGTATTCCTTCTTCTTTTAGTAAGGTGTTTAAGGTTTTAGCATTTACATCATCACCCGATAAACCAACCAAAAATACGTTTGCACCTAATGATTTTAAATTCAAAGCCACATTTGCAGCCCCACCTAATCGTTTTTCGTGTTTATCCATTCGCACAATAGGAACAGGTGCTTCAGGTGAAATTCGTTCTACATGCCCCCAATAGTAGGCATCAATCATTATGTCACCTATTACTAAGGCATTTAAATCATTAAATGAATCAAATAAGTCTTTCATTAATTTAGTTTTGCCAATGAATCTTTAATTCTTGAAAAGGCTTTCTTTAGATCGGTTTCATTTGTAGCTACAGAAATACGAATGTTATTCCGACAACCAAAAGCATTTCCAGTTACAGTTGAAACGTTAGCGTCGTGTAATAAATACAATGCAAGTTCATTTGCATCATTAATGGTATACTCTCCACTAGATTTTCCAAAAAAACTACTTATTTCCGGGAAAATATAAAAGGCACCATCAGGGACATACGTTTTAAGTCCTGGAATTTCATTTAGAAGCTTTAAGCTTAAGTTTCTTCTAGCTTCAAAAGCTTCCTTCATCTTCCAAGTGTCATCCATTGTGCCCAGCATTGCTGCTATTGTTGCACGTTGGGAAATGGCACAGGTGGCAGAAGTAATTTGACCTTGAAACTTGTCGCATGCTGCAGCAATAAACTCGGGGGCCGCCATGTATCCCAATCTCCATCCTGTCATGGCATAAGCCTTTGAAACTCCATTTACGAGTATTACTCGGTCTTTAAGTTCTGGAAATTCAGCAAAACTGCGATGCTTTACACCAAAAGTGATGAATTCATAAATCTCATCGCTTAATATATATACTTGAGGATGTCTTTTTAATACTTCTGCTAAAGCTTTTAGTTCATCAAAGCTATAAACAGAACCTGTAGGGTTACTTGGGCTATTAAATATAAAAAGCTTGGTTTTTTTTGTGATTGCTTTTTCTAACTGTTCAGCGCTTATTTTGTATTTATTCTCTAAAGTGGATTCAATAAATACTGAAGTGGCATTTGCCATTTTTACAATTTCACCATAACTCACCCAATATGGAACTGGAATGATTACTTCATCTCCTTTGTTTACCATACACATTACTGCATTGGCAATGCTTTGTTTCGCACCTGTAGAAACAACAATTTCTGAAGGTTTATAATCTAGATTGTTGTGCTTTTTTAGTTTGACACAGATAGACTCCCTTAAATCTAAAAAACCTGCCACTGCAGTATAATGACTGTAGTTCTGATCTATAGCGTCTTTTGCAGCTTGTTTTATGTGATTAGGGGTGTCAAAATCTGGTTCACCCAAACTTAAGTTTATAATATCTTTTCCTTCTGCTTTAAGTTCACGGCTAAGTTTTGCCATGGCAATGGTTTCAGATACAGCTAATTTATTGATACGTTTGGATAGTCTCGAATCCATATAAAGTTTAATGGTGTGATGGCGAAATTAACAAAATGCTTGGCACATTTAAAGTTAATTTTATTTCTTACTTTTTATTAGGTTGTAACTCAAGTATAAACTTAACACATGATTTTTAAGTTTAGTTGTTCCAGAGTCATTAAAAGCAAATAATGAAGTGGTGAATTTTGCTGAAGCACTAAACTGATCACTCAATTCATAAGTAGTTCCAATAATGTAACCATAATCAAAACGTAGAAGTGTTGGAGATAAATCTTCATCTGCGTTCCCTTCTAATCTTCTTGCGGTGACAATGTTCCCTAGTGAAAAACCACTAATTAAATGAAATTTAGGAATGTAAGTGTAATCGAGCATAAATGGAACTTCAATTACATTTACTTTATACACTAAAAGATCTAAAATTGGGTCGTCTGGGCCCATCGCTCTGCGAGAACCTTTTTGGCTATACAGGATTTCTATCCTTGTGCTTAGTACATCATTTATTTTAAATTTTGATGTCACACCAGTCATAATACCGGCTTTATTCCAACCAACAAGCTCATCACCATTTATGTGTGAGGAGTTAATTCCAAAAACAAGCTCAGAACTAAAACGTTGTGAAAAACTAATCATTGAAAACGACGCTACAAGTAGTAGAATTAAAAATTTTCTCATATAATTAAAATTAATATGACACGAAGTTATAAATTTAACCTAAGGGTATATGCCTTAATTATAAACGATGACGGAAAAGTTTTTGTTGTGAATGAAATTTGTGCTGGAATTACAATGTGTAAATTTCCTGGAGGCGGATTAACCTATGGTGAATGAACTGTAGATTGTTTTTGGAATTAAATCCCTTCAGCATTTTTACACCACCGGTTTTTTTTCAAAAAAGCATTTTTGACGACTCTGAAATAATAAGTGTTTACTACCTGACCAAAGTAAAGGAAGATATTGTGTAACACAAACATTAAAAGCGAACTTGAGTCTGTAGAGTGGATTGTCCCAACCAAGTTGCTTGACAACAAACTAACTTTTCCAATAGATAAAAAAGTCGCGGAATTGTTGGAGAAAATATTCTAGTAACCGTAATGAGCAACAGGTTCTACTACATCATCGATGTAAGCGATGTTTTCTAAAAGCAGCATAAATTTGCTTTTTACTTGATGAAATTCTGCTTCATAATCTTTATTTATTGGTTCTGAAGGTGGTAGTTTAACCGTAAACGGGTCAATTTGCTTACCGTTTTTCCAGAATCTATAACATAAATGCGGGCCAGTTGCTAATCCCGTACTTCCAACAAAGCCAATTACTTGCCCTTGTTTCACATATTGCCCTTTTTTAATTCCACTAGCAATTTTGCTCATGTGTAAGTATTGAGTAGTGTAAACACTGTTGTGCTTAATCTTAACATAACGTCCATTTCCTGCAGTGTAGGATGCCGCAATTACCAATCCGTCACCAACAGACTTTATTGGCGTGCCTGTTGGTGCGGCATAGTCAGTTCCTAAATGCGCTTTAAATCTTTTTTGAACTGGGTGATATCTACGATTTGTGTATCGAGAAGATATACGTGTATAGTTTAATGGATTTTTTAAGAATTGCTTTCTAAGACTATGTCCTTCACTATCAAAATAAGTGCTTTCACCGCCTTGGTTAAATAGAAATGCGTAAAAATCTTGATTTAAATGAGTGAAAACAGCAGCTTTAATGGTTCCAATGCCTACAACTTTGTTGTCAACAGTCTTCTCTTCATAAATAACTTTAAATCTGTCTCCTGCATTTATTCTATAAAAGTCAATAGTCCAAGCAAAAACATCAGCAAGACTTACTGCTAGGTTAGGATTAGCGCCAACTTCACTAAGAGTTAAGTATAAGGAACTGTTAATAATACCTGAAACGTGACGTTCATTAATTTCTACCGGTTTAGCTTCTCTGTAAATTTTAACACTATCGCGTAAATCGTAAACTATATAATGAATAGGATCTTCTTCGTAAACAAAGTAGGATATGCTATTTAAATTATTCTTCGGTTGAAAAATAGTGTAATTGTTTCCTCTTTTAATTCTTCGAATGTCAAAAATGTCTTTTGATTTTTTTTCTAGTTCTAGAATTGTACTGTACTTCACATTGTAATTCGTTAAAATTTCAGCTAAGAACTGATTTTTTTGAATGATTTTAGTTTTAGTATTAAACGTATCAATGCAAATATTGTAGACTTTTTTAGCCTCAACAGGTTGGTTGATAGCAAGTTTAGATATATTATTTTCTAGAGGTAACTTGGCTGCGCTCTTTTCTTGGTAGATAATTCCTAGACATAGCATTACTGCAAAAAATAACAGTATGGATGTGACAATATGATACTTGGTAAGTTTGATAGCGCTAGTTGTTTTGATGTATCTTCTCTGGATACAATGATAATGCCTACTTTAGACGTAATATTTAGGTATTTTTCCACTTATCAACAAATCGATGTTTAAATGTTAACAGACTTACTAACAGAATCTTTAGATTATTGTTTTCATTTTATATTTTTGCCCTATGAAGTCATACATACTATTAATACTGGCACTTTGCTTTTCAAGCTTTGCATTTTCACAGTTTAATTACTCATCAACCGATGCTCGAGCAGAGTCACTTACTAACAAGATGTCAACAATTTTGTCATTAACGCCTGAGCAAAAGACTAAGGTTATGGATGTTAATCAAAAAACAGCAGTTAGAGTTGTGGAAATTGAAGAACGATTCGGAAACGACAAAAAAGGATACAAGAAAAGCATAAAGTATGCTAAAGAAATTCGCTTTAAGAATATTAGTAGTGTGCTTTCTCGAGGTCAAGTAAAATTGTATAAAAAGAACAGAAAAAATTTCAGAATAAATGATTGGAAAAGTTTTGAGCTTCGCAAAGTGGGCGCAGGTAGTTAGTATTTGTCTTTTTTCCATTTCAATTCTAGCACAAGATGTTGGGATGGCTGCCTTAATGCAGCTACATGATAGTCGCCAAAATTTTGTTAACGAATATCGTGAAGGTCTAGATAAAGGCACTGGTTTTTTTGGCATGCGAACTAAAAGCGACATGATAAAGAGTAACCAGGTGCTTATTAAAATTGTTAAGACCGATGATGTTATATTAAAGGAGCTTGAACTATTATATAAGCGAAAGCAACAAGAAGGTTCCTCAGCAAAAGATAAAACCTTTGAACTTCAAAATAAACTCGATGAATACAGTCAAATTATCGAACGACAAGGCTCGGAAATTAAACTTTTAAAAGAGAATAATTCTAAATTAGAATCAACTGCGAACAAGCAGCGCTTTTATCTGTTAATTACACTAACACTTCTATTAGTTTGTTTTGGCATTTTTATAAAGTCAAAAATCTTTTAGTAACTTAAATTATTATACTATAGCACTATGATTAGTAATAAAATGAATAAAATGATGAATGACCAATATGCATTGGAGCAATTTTCATCAAACCAATATTTAGCTATGTGTTCTTACTTTACGGATAAAGAATTGGAAGGATTCGCTAATTTTTTCAAAATTCAGTCGGAAGAAGAAACTATGCATGCAGAAAAATTCTTCACTTATATTCATGACGCAGGCGGTAAGTTGGAAATGCAAGCATTATCTCAACCTCTTAATGAATTCAAATCTATACTAGAGGTAATTGAAATAACTTTAGCTAACGAACAACGAGTTAGTAAGTCTATTAACGGTCTTGTAAAACTTGCTTTGCAAGAAGATGATTTTGCTACTCATGCATTCTTAAATTGGTTCGTTACTGAACAAGTTGAAGAAGAGTCATCAATAAAGAGACTTATTGGTAAGTTGAACATGATTGGAGATAATTCGAGCGCTGTTTACTTGTTAGATGCCGAATTAGGTAAAAGAAACATTACTGCCTAGTTAAAGTGAATATCAGCCACATTACAATCATTTAATTTAGCACTCATTAGAATTACACCAAATGAATTCAATAATTGAGAGCATCAAAAACAGGAAGTCAACTTACCCTGCCCAATTTACTGGCGAAAGAATTGACGATAAAGTTATTGAAGACCTTTTAGAATTAGCTAATTGGGCTCCAACACACAAAAAAACTGAACCTTGGAGGTTTAAAGTGCTTTGTGACGAAGGTCTTTCTAAGTTGTTTGAATTTCAATTAAAGCTTTACGAGACTAATACACCTTTAGAAAAAGTAAGCCCTATAAAGCAAGTTAAATTCAAAACATTACCACAACAAGTATCACATAGTATTGCTATTTGTATGGAGCGCGATGAAAAGGAAAGTGTTCCTGAAGTTGAAGAAGTTTGTGCAATGGCTTGTGCTGTTCAAAATATGTGGCTTGCTCTTGAATCTTACGGAATATCAGGTTATTGGAGTTCTGGAGGTGGTACATTTACTAAGGAAATGCATAAATTATTAAACCTGAATGAAAATCAAAAATGTTTCGGATTTTTCCATTTAGGTATTGCACTTCC
>JBLIDK010000006.1:0-68599 GCA_047632595.1 Sphingobacteriales bacterium | reverse complement strand
TGACCGCCACCATTTGCAGAACCATCTTCATATCTATCTAATACACCCCTTTGATACTCTATGCCATTACGGAATAAATAATAGTGATATTGGTCAGCTTGACTTACCCCTAATGCCCAAGTATATTTATCATATTGATACTGAACTTTTGTTCCATAAGAAATTTTTTCAAATGGATTTGGATTTTTAATTATCGAGGTTAAATTATTATCTCTATTTCGAAATTTAAAGTTGTCATTATCGTCTAAATCAATTGCTCCTATTGTTCCATTCCCTAGATTTAATTGAGCTGATCTATGCAGATGTGAATAATTTAACGATAACACCCTATTTGGCTCTAGGTTTACTTGATCATCAATTATAATTGGGAAAACAGAGCCTTGAACCGAATGTAAAAAATTATAATCTACAACACCGGGCAACATTAATGGACCTACGAAAGGTGATTCAATATTCGTGGCATTTGCTTTTTGTGCTGTTTCGTTGCAATTTTGAGAAAAAGAATTAAAGGCAATAGAAATTAGGAGACATAGGTGTCCGATTTTTAGTAAGTTTTTCATTTTTGGACTTTGAAATATTAAAAAATAAATTATTAACCACAATAAATGTGATTAGACTCACAATATATATATATATCAATTCCAAAATAAATTTACCTTTTTTTTACAAAAACCTCTAAAACTAGGTCTTTTGCTTCTTCTTTTTAGCAGCAGGAAACAACACATTGTTTAATATTAACCTTTATGCAGAAGAGTTTGAATGCAAGTTTAATCGGTTGTTTGTTAATATTGCAGGATTCTTAAGCGGTGCTTAAGCGAATGCAAAGGAAAAAGACATCCAACACCGTATAGTCATTTCGAACGGAGTGCAACGAAGAGAGAGATCTTCCTTAAGGTTTGTTTCAATTATTTTTAAAAGTGAATACTTTAAAGCTACACGAAACACAATAAATGTAGCTTAAAAGCATTACCCCACTTTTAAGTATTGGGCATAACTGAAGGAAGATTTCTCCCTACGGTCGAAATGACATGCAAGAATGATGATAGGTACTTTACCCCAAAACCGTTTGGAGTGTGAGTATTGAGTAAAAGTCAACACGATACAATCGCAGGCCAGTTTTTGTCGAAGGACAAACCTCCACACCCTCCTAAGTCATTTCGAACGGAGTGCAACGAAGAGAGAAATCTACCTTAAGGTTTGTATCAATTATTTTTAAAAGTGAATACTTTAAAGCTACACGAAACACAATATATGTAGCTTAAAAGCATTACCCCACTTTTAAGTATTGGGCATAATTGAAGGAAGATTTCTCCCTACGGTCGAAATGACCAAGAAGAATGGGTGGTGCAATATTTTAAAGCTTTTTTACTAAGTTTTTTGCTTCTTCTTCTTAGCCGCAGGAAACAACACATTGTTCAAGATTAATCTATAACCAGGAGAGTTTGGATGTAGATTCAAATCGGTCGGTGGTTCGCCAACATAATGCTGATAGTCTTCCGGATCGTGACCTCCGTAAAATGTCCAGGTGCCATTCCCATATTCTCCGTGAATGTACTTTGCCTCGCCAATGCTTTTTACTTCACCCATTATCAATACATCCGATTTAATTACTTCTTTTCTGAAAGCTGTTGTTTGCCCCATAAAACCTTTAAGTACTCTGCTGTGGTTTTGACATAACATTGTAGGTACAGGGTCCCATTTAGCTGAAAAGTCAAATAAGGTAAAAAAGTCTAGTTCGGGGTCAATTCCACCTCTTCTTTGCGTGGTCGCATCTATGTTAGAGTATTCATATTCGTAAGGATTTGTAGAAAGTGTAAAGTTTTCAAAAGCAAAAGTGCTTGTAAAGTCTAATTTGCTTTGCGCGGATTTGTCTGCTGCATCTCCATCAAACATTTTCTCGGCTATATCTAAACCCGCTGCAGAAAGTGCAATATCGTATGAATCGGTACCTGAACACATGGCAAATAAAAATCCACCGCCTAAAGTAAAGTCACGAATGTTTTTAGCTACTGCTAATTTCATTTGACTCACCTTAGCAAAACCTAATTTTTTGGCTGTTGCCTCTTGAATTTGAACATCTTGTTGGTACCACGCCGCATTTCGGTAACTCGCATAAAACTTACCATATTGTCCTGTAAAATCTTCGTGATGCAAGTGAAGCCAATCGTATTCCATTAGCTTTAAATCAAGAACTTCTTCATCATACACTACGTCGTATGGAATTTCTGCGTATGTCAGTACCAATGTTACGGCATCATCCCAAGGCAATTTGTTTTTAGGAGAGTAAACCGCAATTTTTGGCATTTTCTCTAACTTAACAATATCCATGTTAACTTCGGGTTGCCCGATTTTGTCAACAATGTTCGCCGCTTGACCATCTGCAATTACTTCATAGCTCACTCCTCTAATTTTGCACTCATCTTCTACAGGTTTAGCATAGCTCATCATGAAGCTACCACCTCTGTAGTTTAAGAGCCATTGCACTTCACCCTCGTTTTGTAAAATCCAATAGGAAATTCCGTAAGCCTTTAAATGGTTACGTTGTACTTCATCCATTGGTATTAAAATGTAGGTGGCTTTTGCGCTGATGGCAAAAAACAAAACTGTTAGAAAAACGATAATGTGTTTCATAGAAATATATAACGCTTTAAAATTAGGTATAGTTTTAATTCTATTAGCAACTTAAATGTAATCTAACTAAATTCCATCTTGTCACGCATATTGCAATGGTATAAGTGGAGTAAGTTATAGAAACCATCCGCCTTAGGCGGATGGTTTTCTTTTTTAAAAATCTTTGTGAAAACAAAAAAGGCATCCATCCGACTAAGCCGGATGAATGCCTTTTTTGAACTAATTAAAACTTTAAATTACAATGCGTTTGCACCAGCAACAATCTCTGTCAATTCTGTTGTAATTGCAGCTTGTCTTGCTCGGTTATACGATATTTTAAGATCTCTTAAAATTTCATTTGCATTTTCAGTTGCCTGATCCATTGCACCCATACGAGCACCATGTTCTGCAGCATTAGAATCTAAAAGAGCCTTGTAAAATTGTATTTTAAGCGACTTTGGAATCAATTCATTCACAATTTCTTCCTGTGTTGGCTCTAATATATAATCTGTTTTGGTTGTCGCTTCTGATTTCTCATCTTGCTCAGCCTTTACAATTGGTAAAAATTGTATTGCTCTCACAATTTGAACAACTGGGTTTTTAAACTCGTTGTAAATCACTTCAACTCGATCATACTCTTGGGCAACAAATGAATCCATGATAGATGTTATCACCTCATTAACGTCGTTGAAGTTTAAATCATTCCATAACTCATTATGTTGACCAACCACATTGTAATTGTGCTTTCTGAAATAATCATCAGCCTTTTTACCAACGCTTAGTATGTGAACATTTCCAGTCGCTTGTTGCTCACTGTACTTTTCATTCAAAACAATAACAGTTTTCTTAGTAATGTTGGCATTAAAGCCACCACACAAACCTCTGTTTGAAGTAATAGGTACAAGTAGAACCTTTTTAGGCTCGCGTTCAATAGCGTACGGACTAGAAACATCACCATCTAAATTTGCAGTTAGATTTGATAATATATCACCTAGTTTATTCGCATAAGGGCGCATCAAAACAATTCTATCCTGAGCTCTCCGTAATTTTGCTGCAGATACCATTTTCATGGCTTTAGTAATCTGCTGGGTTGAAATTACAGAGCTTATACGACTACGTACCTCTTTTAAATTTGCCATGCTTTTGTTTTATGCTGTAGCAGCTGCTGCTTTGAATTGTTTTACTAAATCTTTAGCTGCAGTTTCTAACTTAGCCATAATTTCATCAGTATACTTTCCTGCGCTAATTGGATCCAATACATCTTCTTTATGACGTACTTCCAATAATTCTAAAAATTCCTTTTCAAATTTTCTAACTTGATTAACTGGAATACCTACCAATAAACCTTTAGTTCCACAGTAAATCATTGCTACTTGTTTCGCAACTGGTACTGGAGAGTATTGTCCTTGTTTAAGTATTTCAACGTTTCTTGAACCTTTATCTAATACTGATTTAGTAGCAGCATCAAGATCAGAACCAAACTTAGAGAATGCTTCCATTTCTCTGTACTGTGCTTGGTCTAATTTTAACGTCCCAGAAACCTTTTTCATCGGCTTAATCTGCGCGTTACCACCTACACGAGATACAGAAATACCTACGTTAATTGCTGGTCTTACTCCAGAGTTGAATAAATCAGTCTCTAAGAAAATCTGTCCGTCAGTAATTGAAATTACGTTAGTTGGAATGTATGCAGATACATCACCAGCCTGTGTTTCAATAATAGGAAGTGCAGTTAATGAACCACCTCCTTTTACTTTACCTTTTAATGAATCTGGTAAATCATTCATTTGCGCTGCAATTTTATCAGACGCATTTACTTTTGCAGCTCTTTATAATACGCGACTGTGTAAATAAAATACATCACCTGGATATGCTTCACGTCCTGGAGGTCTCTTAAGTAACAAAGAAACTTCTCTATAAGCAACCGCTTGTTTTGATAAATCATCATAAACAACTAATGCTGGACGACCTGTATCTCTAAAGAACTCACCAATTGCTGCACCTGCGAAAGGAGCAAAGAATTGCATTGGAGCAGGATCTGATGCATTTGCTGCAACAACTACAGTATAAGGACTTGCGCCTCTTTCTTCTAGTGTTTTAACAATGTTTGCAACAGTAGATGCTTTTTGGCCAATTGCAACATAAATACAATAAACTGGCTCCCCTTTTTCGTAAAACTCTTTTTGATTAAGAATTGCATCAATTGCAACCGCAGTTTTACCTGTTTGTCTGTCACCAATAATTAATTCACGTTGTCCACGTCCAATTGGAATCATCGCATCAATTGCTTTGATACCAGTTTGTAATGGCTCAGAAACAGGTTGTCTGTAAATTACACCTGGCGCTTTACGTTCTAAAGGCATTTGGAATAACTCACCAACAATTGGTCCTTTTCCGTCAATTGGAGTACCAATTGTATTTACTACTCTTCCACACATACCATCACCTACATCAATTGATGCGATTTTCTTAGTACGCTTAATAGTATCACCTTCTTTAATAGTATCAGAACTACCTAAAAGTACAACACCAACGTTGTCTTCTTCAAGGTTTAGCACGATGCCTTTAATACCGTTATCAAATTCTACAAGTTCACCTGCTTGAACTTGAGTTAATCCATAAACACGGGCAATTCCATCACCAACTTGTAATACGGTTCCTACTTCTTCAAGTTCAGTTTCTGATTTAAAACTTGAAAGTTGTTGTCTCAGTATTGCTGAAACTTCATCTGGTCTTACTTCTACCATTTCTATTAATTATCTGGTGTTAAACTAAATTCTTTTTAATTAATCTCAATTTTGATGCAACACTTGTATCGTATTGAACATCATTCATTTTTAATACAAATCCTCCAATTAATTCTGGGTCAATAGTTGTCTCCAGATTAATGTTGGCACTTGTCATTTCTTCTACTACTTTGGTTACTGCTTTTTTCACATCTGCCGAAACTTCAACAGCTGTGGAAAAAGATGCTTTTCTGATATTTTTGAACGAATTATATTGAACCAAAAACTGATCTGCAATTGGCTTCAACACTTCACCTCTACCTTTTCTGATACTGATATCAAAAAAGTTCATGGTCATTTCACTTAGGTGTGACTTAAATATCTCATTAACTACCTCAAGTTTTTTACGACTTGGTATAATTGGGCTTTTAAGCAGTAATTCAAAATCTCTGCTTTCATCGCATACTTTTGAGAAAGAAGCAAAATCAGCAGCAATTTCTTCCACTTTTTTTAATTCTTTAGCTAAATCTAGAATAGACTTTGCATATCTAGTTGCAACTCTTAATTCTGACATAATTCTTAGTTTGCTGCTATGGCCTTATTCTTGCCAACTTTAACATCTTTCAATAAATCAGTCACAAGTTTTTCTTGTGCTCCTTTATTTTCGAATTCTTTTCTTAATATTTTTTCAGCGATATCAATACTAAGGTTACTTACCATGGTTTTAACTTCACCCATTAGTTCGTTCTTCTTAGCTTCAATTTCAGCTTTCCCTTTGGATATAATTTTGTCTGCTTCAACTTGAGCTGCGCCCTTAGCTTCGCCAACAATTTTATCTTTCAGTTCTCTTGCTTCTTTTAGAATAACATCTTTTTCTAATCTGGCTTCAGCTAATAATGCCTCATTCTTATGAGTTAAATCAGTTAATTCCTTTTTTGCTCTTTCAGCAGCAGATAAAGCCTCATTAATTGAGTTTTCTCTTTCATTTAATGCAGAAACAATAGGTTTCCATGCTACTTTTCGTAGCAATACCATTAAAATTAAAAATGTTAAGGATGTCCAAACGATTAATCCTATTCCGGGGGTTACTAATTCCATTTTCTTTTCTTCTTTTTCTAATTAAAGTAAGGCACCGCAACCAATCGTTGCGGGCCAAACATGCTTTTTATTAAGCGTTGTTAGACAATAAAGCTACAACCACACCAAATAATGCTACACCTTCAATAAGTGCTGCTGCGATAATCATCGCTGTTTGGATTTTGTTTGTTGCTTCAGGTTGTCTTGCAATAGCTTCCATTGCAGAACCACCTACACGTCCGATACCAATTCCTGCACCGATTACGGCAAGTCCTGCACCTACTGCTGCTAATGTTCCAGTCATAACTGTTTTATTTAAACTTTATTAGAAAATAATTATAAAATTAATGATGCCCATCATCTACAGCCATACCTATAAATAAGGCAGATAGCAATGTAAATATATAGGCTTGCAATAACGCTACCAATAACTCTAACACATTCATAAATAGTGAAAAAGCAACCGATACCGGCGCAATTGCAATTGTCTTAAAAATAAATATTAAGGATATTAAACTCAATATAATAATGTGACCTGCAGTTATGTTTGCGAACAAACGTACCATAAGTGCAAAAGGCTTTGATAATAATCCAATCAATTCAACCGGAATCATAATTGGCGCTAACCATACAGGAACTCCTGGAGTTGCAAATACGTGTTTCCAATATGCTTTACTTCCGTTAATGTTTGTCATAAGGAATGTAAACACAGCTAATACTAAGGTTACTGCAATATTTCCTGTTACGTTAGCTCCACCTGGAAAAAATGGTATAAGCCCTAATAGGTTATTAATCCATATAAAGAAAAATACAGTTAATAAGTACGGTAAGAATTTTGCGTATTTATCTTTTCCAATATTTGGAATAGCAATGTCATCTTTAATGAAAACCACAATCGGCTCAATCAACGCTTGAATTCCTTTTGGAGCAGCAATACCACGTTTTTTGTATCCTCTACCAACAGCACTAAATATTAACACTAATAAGAATGCAGCAATTAACATAGAAGCTACGTTCTTAGTAATAGAAAAATCAACAGGGTGTAATCCGCTTTCTTCAACTATATGACCATGATCTAAAGAATAGATTCGATCTCCTTTTTGAACAGTGCTATGTCCGTGATGAAATGCGCTCGACATAAATACATCAAGATTTCCATCAGTAAATAATATAACTGGTAATGGAATTTCAACAGGAACTACAACACCTTCTTTATTGGTGTAATCCCATAAATGCCATCCGTAACTGTCAGCAATATGGTGAAGAATCATGTCGGCAGGGTTAAATGCCTCTTCCGAATGAGTGTCTTCTGCGTGTTGTTCTGTTGCATGAGTGCTATCAGAAGTGAGCATTGAACTATCAGCATGCTCAACTTCAGCGTGAGAATTATGATCAATTTCTGATTGAGAAAATGCGTTTTGAACACTAAAAAACGCTAAAAACATCAATGCAAGGATGGAAATGGAAATTTTTTTATTCACTAATCTTCGTTTTTGACCAGAAAAACAAGTTTTCACTATTTATTTTTCGGCCCGCAAGTTAACTAACAATGTTTTGATTTCAAACAAAGTATAGATTAAATAATGTAATAAAAATGCAACTCCGAAGACTATTCTATTAACTGTCACAAATTGGAGGTAAATCAGCACAAAAAATAGAATAACAAATAACTTTATACCCACACTTATATAAAAGTGATTAATAAAGTTCTGTTCCTCCGATTTAGTGCCTTTAAGGGCTGAAAACAGTGCTAAAAAAGTGGTGATAGAAATTAATCCAAACAACACCCAGATTTCTTTTTCTGCCGGAATTATTTGAAGTTTTTGTAATGCAAATTGGGCTATCCCTACAACCAGGGTTAGAGCTATAAAATTTTTTACAAAATTCATTTTATATTTTTTAGACTTTTAATTACTGTGTACATGGATACGAAAACTCCTATTAACGAAAACGCCACGGTAAACCATGGCGTATTTGTTTCAAATTTTTCGTCGCAAACAGTTCCTATCCAAACTGCAGTTAAAATTATACCCAGCATTTGAAATCCAATGCCGGTGTATTTTGCGAAATTACCTATTTGCTTCTTCTTTTCGTCTAATTTCATTAGGTCGAGCTCCTTGCTTACTATCGTTTTGATTTTTAACCCCCATGCTACAGCTACCATTAAAAGATGCACCAGACTCCACAATTAGTTTATCAGTGCTAATATCTCCTTCAATATTTGAAGTTGCTTTTAGTGATAAAGTTGCACCCACATGAATCTCGCCGCTTACCATTCCAGAAATGTCTGCGTTCATTGAGGTAATTTTTCCTTTAATAACACCACTGTTACCAACAACTATTTTAGATTTGCTTTCAACATTTCCTTGAATAGTTCCGTCTATACGAATATCCCCAGGCGAAAACATGTCTCCTTTTATAACAGTTCCAGAGGCTATCAAGTTTACTGGTCCTGTATTATCTGCCTGCTTAATTTTTCCGTTATTTTTACTTCCTATCATGATTAAAAATTTATATGATCTTCTGGGTTAACCGGTGAGCCTTTAATCCAAAGTTCAAAATGAAGATGAGGCCCTGAAGACATTTCACCTGAATCTCCAACTATTGCAAGGACCTCTCCTGCTCGTACAAAATTACCAACTTTTTTTAATAGAACAGCGTTATGCTTGTATAAGGATAATATATTTGGCTCATGTATTACACCAATTACATTCCCTGTCTCTGGTGTATAGGTTGCTAAAACCACTGTACCGTCTAATATACTTTTTACACTTTCGTTGGCTTCACAAACTATATCCACTCCAAAATGCCTAGTTTGAACGTTAAATTTATCAGATATAATACCTTTTACTGGAGTAAAAAGCATTAAAATTGACTCATTAACCGTTGAAGTTGCAACTATGGGCATTACCAATAGCTTTGATTCTTCTTCAATATCCTTCCTAAACTTTTCTTCTGCCGTGCTTATTCCTTTAGCTAAAACAGCTTGATCTCCTGAAGCATTTTGTGCAGAATCTGTTTGAGGGTTGAAATTTAAATCCCCCTCCAACACTCTTTTTATATTTTGAATATATTCTCTTCTAACCTCAGCAACACTTTCTAAGGAATCGACCTTAAATGTCAAATATGTAAGTTCTCTTCTCATGTAAACGTCAGAGTACCCTAAAATATACTCTTTAACAGGGGTGTTTAATATAAGAAATATCCCAATTGAAGAAAAAACCACTAAGAATAAGGCAATAAAAAGTGATACATTTAAGCGCGATAAACGAAAAGATGCCTTTTCTTCAAATGTATCGTCATTTAGTATGACTAGCTTGAATTTAACCCTCCATCTTTCTAGGAAGGTTCTCTTTTTGTGTGGCATTTATGGGTTAATTTTGACGTGAAATTAAAAAAATGTATTATTAATTGAACTATTTCTTAATTTTCGCCATATTAAAATATTTTTGTAAGTAGTAAGTTATACTATTTCAAACGAATTTGTAAATTAATGGGTAATTTAAAAAACGTATGGGTATTACTTGTATTATTTACGCTTTTAACGAGCTGTGATTCAACCAAAGATACGTTCATTAACCGAAATTATCACAACATTACTGCTGAATTCAACGGATTATTTAATGCGCGAAATAGATTAAATGAAGGTATAAACAAATTAGAGTCTAAAAATGAAGACAATTACAAGCTAGTTTTACCTATTTTAATATTAGGTGATGACAAAAGCGCAAGAACAATTTACCCATTAATGGACGAAGCCATTAAAAAGGCCTCGTATGTTATTCAACGTCATAAAATAAGTAAGTATATAAGTGATTCTTACCTTGTAATAGGCAAGGCATACTTTTATAAGCGCGATTACTACAGCGCAATCCAATCTTTTCAGCTGATATATAATAAGTATCCCGATACTAAACAGCAATTAGAAGCTTCGATATGGTTACTTAGGTCTTATATTCAAATAGATCGAAAGGTGAAAATTGAATCAATCTATAATATTGTTAGAAGCAAGGAAGATTATCCCAAAAAAATGAGGGAAGATTTAGCCACCACTTTTGCAATTTACTTTATGCGCAAAGGTAATTACGGAAGAGCCTCTGAAGAGTTAAAGTTGGCTGCAAGGCATACCCGCAAGAAAGATCATAAAACAAGGTACTTATTTATTGCTGCCCAATTACTTGAAATTCAAGGTAAAAACAATCAAGCTATTGACGCTTACCAGAATGTTGTTCGCAAAAACCCGCCATACGAGATGGCATTTAACGCTAAAATAAAACAAGCAAGCTTAATACAAGGCGCAAATAAACGTTCTGAAAAAGAAGTAGTTAAGCAGTTAAACGATTTGCTAAATGATGATAAAAATATTGAATACAGAGATCAAATTTATTTTGCATTAGGAAATATAGAGTATGCTAATAACCGCTTTGAAACTGCAAGTAATTTTTATAAAGAGTCTGTAGCAAATAGTACGTCAAATAGTGAACAAAAAGCTCAAGCATATAACAAACTAGCTGATATCAGCTATTCAGTAAATAAGAATTATCAAAATGCCTTTAATTATTACGACAGTGCATTAAACGCCTATCCAAAAACTTATGAAAAAATTGATGAACTCCGACAAAAAAGGAACAGTTTGGAACTGGTTGTAATTAACGAAAACATTGTTTCACGTGAAGATAGTCTACAACGAATAGCACAAATGGATCCTAAAAGCAGAGAGAAGTTTTTGGAAAACCTAATTCAAGAAGCTCGTGATAAGAAAGAAAGAGAAAAAGACGATCTTAGAAATCAACCCTCAACACCAAGTGTCAATAACAACAACCAATCTATAAATCAAACTCCTACAAGCGCGCAATCATGGTACTTCAGTAACCCAGCTGCTATTGGAAGTGGGTTTTCTGAATTTAAAGCCAAGTGGGGAAACAGAACACTGGAGGACAATTGGAGAAGAAGCACCAAATCACAAAACAACTTAGCGCAAAATACTGGGAAAGTATTGAATCTAAATGACCCCGATGCTGCAAGAAAGGAATTACTTGAAGGCCTTCCAATGAACAAAGAGAAAATGGATCGTTCAGACTCAATGATTAAAAATGCTTTGTTTGAACTTGGAAATGTCTATCGATTTGAATTAGCTGATATTGACAAGGCGATTGAATCGTTCGAAGATTTAGCCTCAAGAAAAAGCAAGAATCCATTTCTGATTGATGCGTACTTTAATTTGTATCAGCTATACTCCCAAATTGGCAATTCAGATTTGGCAAACAAGTATAAAAATCAACTTTTGGCTGAATATCCTGAGTCGGTGTATGCAAACTTGATTAGAGACCCTAACTATTACACTAAAGCAGGAGCAAATAAAACAGAACGCCTTTACGAATCTGCTTACAATGATTACAAAAACGGTTTTTACAGATCTGTTGTGACCCAATACAATCAAGCTTACGGAGAAGACCCAACTAACCAACATATTCCAAAATTTTTATTTCTTAAAGCCTTAGCTGCTGGAGGAAATGGGGATGAAGGGCAGATGCAAAAGGACCTTTCATTGTTGATTAACACATTTCCAGATTCAGAAATTAGACCCAATGCTGAAGAACTACTAGCCAAACTGAAAAACAAAAATACACCACGTGTCCCTACTAATCCAATCGTAAATATTCCAGAAGTAAAAAACCCTTGGGACAGTTTTTATGCAGAATCTAAAGGGAAACCTTTTTATTTTATGTTACTTTTAAAGTCTGATGAAGCAGATGTGAGCGCCTTAAAAACTGTATTTAGCGACTTTAATCGAACTTATTTCAAGTTGGGGAAACTAAAAGTCAGTAATAGACTTATTAATGATAGCACTCAGGTAATTTTGGTAAAGCAATTTGATGATAAAAACAAATCGATAGACTATTTAGAGACGTTAACCGAAGAAATTATTAAAAAAGCTTATCCTGATAAACTTTTGTATGATAAGTTAATTATTAGTTCTGACAACTATATTAGCTTAATAAAATCAAGAGATCTGGCTCTTTATGAATTGTATTATAACTCAGAATTAAAAAAACAAATGCCACAAAATGGACCAAAATAAACTTGTTAAATATTTTTGGGTATTCTCTGTAGGATTAATTGGCTTTGTAGTTTTATTATTCCTTGCTATTGGTCTTGAGGTATTGGGTCCACTTCCATCATTTGAAGTACTTGAAAATCCAAAAAGCAGTTTAGCCTCAGAGATAATCTCCTCTGACAAAGAGGTGTTGGGAAAATACTTTGTTCAGAATCGATCTTACGTTGATTATCAAGAAATTTCTCCAAATCTTATAAATGCATTAATTGCAACGGAAGATGTTCGTTTCAATCAACATTCAGGAATTGACCTACGTGGAACACTTAGAGCCTTTACTTTTTTAGGTAAAAGGGGTGGGGCAAGTACGATCACACAACAACTAGCGAAGAACTTATTTCCGCGTACTAGATTTAATAATTTTTTCTCAAAGCTAACCACAAAATTAAAAGAGTGGGTTACAGCGGTAAAAATTGAAAAGAGCTATACAAAGCAAGAAATAATAACACTTTATCTTAATACCGTTGATTTTGGGAGTAATTCTTTTGGTATAAAGTCTGCCTCACAAACATTTTTCTCATCCACACCAGCAGAATTAACTGTTGAACAAGCGTCTGTATTAATAGGATTATTAAAAGCTACAAGTTTGTATTCCCCTAAACTCAATCCCGAAAATAGTTTAAAAAGAAGGAATGTGGTAATGAATCAAATGGTAAAATACGAGTACTTGACTAAAGTGCAGTTTGACTCTTTATCAGTTTTACCGTTGGAGCTAGATTATAACCCAACTACTCACAACAAGGGAAGTGCCCAATATTTTAGAGAGTACTTAAGAATAGAATTAGGACAGTGGTGTGAGAAGAATAAAAAACCAGATGGCACTAAATATGATCTTTACAGAGATGGATTAAAAATTTACACTACCATTAATTCTAAAATGCAACAATATGCTGAAGAGTCTGTGAAATACAATTTAACAGAATTACAGAAAGTGTTTTTTGACCATTGGAAGAACAGAGAGCCCTGGGGTGAGTTTACTGAAGTTATTGATCAATCAGTGAGACGAAGTGAACGCTATAGACTTCTTAAAGCAGATGGCAAAACAAAAGCTGAAATTGCCAAAAGTTTTAATACTCCAATTCCGATGAAAATATTTAGCTGGGGCGGAGATATAGACACAATTTTAAGCCCTCTTGATTCGATTAAATACATGAAGCATTTTTTACTTGCTGGCTTTATGGCTATGGATCCTAAAACGGGGTATATAAAGGCTTGGGTTGGTGGACCCGATTTTAGCTATTTTAAATACGACCATGTTAAAACAGGAAAGCGCCAAGTAGGTTCAACATTTAAACCTTTTATTTATACGGTTGCAATTGATAATGGCGTTGCTGAACCCTGTATGAAGGTTCCAAATCAACCTGTAACATTTGAAGATTTTGACAATTGGACTCCTCAAAATAGTGATCATAAAGATGGTGGAATGTTAACCCTTAAAGAAGGTTTAGCGAAATCAGTAAATCATATAACAGCCTATTTAATGAAGGAAATTACCCCAAAACCGGTAGTTGATATGGCCAAACGTATGGGCATCACTTCACATATGGATCCATATCCTTCAATATGTTTAGGAACACCTGATGTATCCGTTTTTGACATGGTAGGAGCCTATTCAACGTTTGCAAACAAAGGTGTGTGGACTAAACCAACTTATCTATTGAGAATTGAAGATAAAAACGGTAACGTGCTTCAAGAGTTTAATCCAGAAAGGCGAGATGCAATGAGTGAGCAAACTGCCTATATTATGCTTAAAATGTTACAAGAAGTAGTTAATAGAGGAACTGGAGTACGATTAAGAGGTCCAACCTATAAAAATTACAATCCAGTTGCTGGAAAAACAGGAACTACACAGAACAACTCTGATGGTTGGTTTATGGGTATAACGCCAGACTTAGTTGCAGGAGCGTGGGTAGGTTGCGAAGACCGAAGTGTACACTTTAGAACAACAAGATTGGGAGGTGGAAATAATACCGCATTACCAATTTGGGGTACATTTTTCAATTCACTATATGCTGATTCAACCATGAACATAAGCACTAAAGATTTTGACCCACCTGCTGGAGGGATTGGAGTTAATTTTGATTGTTCAAGTTCTGGAGATGCTCCATTTGACGATGTATTTCAAGAGATAATAGAATTTTAATGTCTTCAGTAAATGATGATTTAAGTGCTCAACTTAAGCTTTTGCCAAAAAAGACAGGCGTTTATCAATTTTATGATTTACATCAAAAATTGCTTTATATAGGCAAAGCCAAAAATCTTAAAAGTAGAGTAAATTCATATTTTAGTAACGATTCAAAAATGAACGGGAAAACCCGAATCATGAGTCGTAAAATTCGTGAAATTAAGTTTACCGTTGTTGAAACAGAAATGGATGCTTTCTTTTTAGAAAACAGCTTAATAAAAAAGTATCAGCCAAAATATAACATTCAACTAAAAGATGATAAATCATTCCCTTCAATTTGTATTAAAAATGAGCGCTTTCCGAGAATATTTCCTACAAGGAGGATTGTTGATGATGGCTCTGAGTATTTTGGCCCCTTTACTCCAGTAAAGACTATTGATATCTTATTAGATCTTATTAAGAACATTTATCCAATTAGAACGTGTAGTTATGATCTGTCAGAATCAAATATTACAACTAAAAAGTTCTCAGTTTGTTTAGAGTATCAAATTGGCAATTGCTTAGGCCCTTGTGAAGGAAAACAATCAATTGACTCCTACGACAAAAGCATTGCAAGTATTAAAAAAATCTTAAAAGGAAATTCGAACGAGGTAATTAATGAGCTACGAATTGAAATGCAAAATGCTTCTATCGGTCTAAATTTTGAACGTGCACATAAGTTAAAAGAGAATCTTATAAAACTTGAAAAACATCAAAACAGGTCAACCGTTGTCAATCCTAAACTAGGCAGTGTTCAGGTCTTTACTATTCTAAACTTTCCAAACGAAAAAATTGCTTATGTAAACTTTCTTGAACTAAATCATGGTTCAATTATAAAAGCTCAAACTATTGAGGTTACTAAAAAATTAGACGAGAGTGATGAGACTATTTTAGAAAGTGTGATTCAAGAAGTTCGAAATGAGCAAACCAATTTAACTAATCAAGTATTTACTTCAGTCGAAGTTGATTTAGGAGTTGAAATACAATTAACCGTTCCACAAAAAGGAGATAAATATAAACTTATTGAGCTATCCTTAAAAAACGCATCGTTTTATAGACGAAATAAAATGCAAATGCAATTAGACTATAAGGCTGAAAAAGTTCCACAAAGCTTATTGGATATAAAGTCTCATTTACAACTTAAAGAATTGCCTATTCATATTGAATGTATTGATAATTCAAACTTTCAAGGAAGCTACCCTGTTTCGGCTGTAGTAGTGTTTAAAAATGGTAAGCCTACAAAAAAAGATTATCGACACTTTAACATCAAAACCGTAATCGGCCCAGATGACTTCTCAAGCATGGAAGAGGTGGTTTATAGGAGATATAGTCGAATGCTTAAAGAAAACCCAGAAGATCTCCCACAGCTGCTCGTAATTGACGGAGGTAAAGGCCAATTATCTGCTTCAATGAAAAGCTTGAAAAAACTAAAGTTAGACTCACAGATAACCTGTATTGGAATTGCTAAACGATTGGAAGAAATTTATTTACCAGGCGATACATTACCTATATACATGAATAAAAAATCTGATGGTCTTAGGTTATTGCAGTTTATGAGAGATGAGGCCCATCGTTTTGGTATAACTTTTCATCGTAATAAACGAGATAAGGGTACGCTTAACAGTGAATTAACTGATATAAAAGGTATTGGTCCAACAACATTAAAGTCGCTTTTAACTACATTTAAATCTGTAGACAAAATAAAAAAATTAAGCCAAGAAGAATTAATTGAATTTCTAGGACAATCAAAAGGAACAATAATCTACAGTTACTTCCACAAAAAAACCCAATCTGACTAAGCCAAATTGGGTTTTAATATTATTGATTCTTTTATACTAAAATTCCCACAAATCGTGCTCATAGTTAAAGATATCTGCTTTAATAGCTTCTGCTTCGTAAAGAGCATCTAAACCTGTTTTGTAATCCTCCACACGTCTATCATACACGTTAGCCACTTTAAAAATTGTACTTGAAAACAATCTTTTGATAAATAAATCATCATAGCTTAATCTTTTTGCATCGTTAAATCGATTAAACACTTCAGCATGAATAAAAGTATTTCTTGCTTCTGGGAAATAAATCCAGAATAATTCTTTTTCACCAATAAGAACACCTTCTTCTGAGAGTACATTATAAATAGGTGCAATTCCAATAATTCTACATTCAAAAATCGAACGTTGTTTATCAAAAAACCACTCTTCTTTTAACCAATACTTAATCACTTCGTCTCTATTGAATTCTTCTGTAACTGTTTCAGTTTCCATTTGATTAGTCACTGGATTCATTACTTGAAGTTCTTTAGTAAATCTACCAATTGAAGCAACGTCTTCAGCTGTTAAAGGCTTTGAAAACTCATCATCAACATCAGCATCATAAGCAGTTAATTCACCGTTGGCAACTGCGTCCATAACTACATCTATTAACTTGCTTTTTGGCCAAGTAAAAGGAAGATTCATTTTTTCGTTAAGATCAATTACTCTCCAAATTCTTCTTTTCCAAAGAGCATCTGCTTCTCTTAGAGGAGAATAATCAGTTATTTCAGATTGCTTGATTTCCTTTTTAGAGTAAACTCCATCTAATGGCCTTTCAAAATCTTGAGCCATTATACTTGTACTGATTAAAATGAATACTAAAACACTTATATATCTCATGATACTTAATTTAAATTCTTTTCTATTTAATATCTAATAATATGGTACCTGCCACTTTTACCTCTTTTCCATCAGGTCCTTTTGCATAAATTTGGTCAAACAAAACGCGTTCACCAGCATCTGCTCTACCCAACGCATCAACAACATCAGAAGACAATACTTGACTTCTTCCTTCTTTAATAATAGGGCTATTGCTTTTCCTTGTCATTATAAAACGATATTTAGTTACCGTATATTTCAAATCGAAATCGAAATTTTCTAATTCTGCAAAAATACCTCTCTGAACTTTTAATTCTCCTCTTGAAACAGTTCCTTCATTTTTACCTGCAAACTTAGGTGTTGGAGGAGGAACGGTTTTAATACGATATTCTTTAAAGCCCATTACTTTCTTTTCACCAGAAGGTAATTCTGCTATAACTTCGATCTTTGTCGTTCCAGGAGTAGTAACCATTGCAGTGTAACTTCCTTTTCTACCATTTCCAGTAAATCTTCCATTACCTTTAAATCTAGCAGTTACCTTTTCGTTTGGAATACCAGGTGCTGAAATTGACATTGGATTTGGAACACCTATATAAAGAACGTTCATTTTATCAGCAGAAACAACAACAGAACTTCTAGCCGCAATAAATGATTTTTTAAATGGGTAACTCGTTACTTCATCACTTCCAGGTTTCTTAACCTGAATAACCCCACCCCATTCAACAACACCTTCTCTACTTGGTACAGTTTTATATACGGCTTTTCCATCTTCAACAGGTAATAAAGTGCCTTCGCCTTTTAACTTTCCTTCTTCGTCAACGCTTCCAATGTATACTTCAGGATCTTGAGTCGAACTTGATGCAGAAATAAATATTTTTGCATTATACTCTTGTCCGGTTAAAACATAATCACTTCCTGGAATAACAGTTGCTTCTAATTGGTCAAACTTAAAATCACTGGCACTAATAGCCTTGAATAAAAAGTTTACAATATCAAGCTCTGCATTTCTTACATCGGTCTGCAATTTTGATAACAATGCTACAGCGGCTGTTAACGGTTTACCTTCAAACATATAAGACTCCCATGAAAGGGCTAATCCATCTTCACTAGCTGGAGGGTCTTCTGCAGTAAGTGTAAGGTTAAGTTCGGCACGCTGAGTAGGATCAACTAAAGAAAGCATTTTATCTCTTGTTTCGTTAATCTTATCTTTAAGTTCAGGTCCTTTACCCTTAGTAATCATAAGCTCAGCGGCTTTATCTAAGTCCTTTTCACCTTTAATCTCATAGATGTTCTTTTCATCACCTTCTCCGGCATAGCCACCACCCATTTCAATCATTTCTTCTTTGAGTACTTCTATGTAATCAAAAAGTTCCTGACTCATAGCTTTAGCTGCTTTAGCTTTATCTAAGTATGGTTTGGTTTTTTCAGCATCATTTTTCATTGCATTATCAAATGCAGAAAATGTAAACGATATTTTGCTATCAAAGTTTGCAGTGGTTTCATCCAGACCTTTTCTGATCAATCCAAAAGCTTTAATTGCTTCTGCAGATATATTTAATGCTAACAGTGCTGTTAGTACCAAATACATCATACCAATCATCTTTTGCCTTCCTGTTTCCTTTCCTCCTGACATAGTTTTTTTTGTTTAGTGGTTCTTACTTTCTAAATCGATTAATTACTTAACCGGTTGGTTCATTGCAGAAAGCATATTACCATAAACGGAATTCAGTGACGAAAGATTATCTGCTAATCGAGCAACCTCTTGTTTATACCTCTTAGAATCTTCTAACGAAGAATTGAAGTTCTCCATAGTTTCACTAATTCCACCATAGAATTTGTTTAATGTTTTAAGATGATTATTAGAATCTTGCAACTCTAACTCATACATAGCATTTAATGAACCTAAGTTTTTGCTTAAGTTTTGTAATTGGTCAGTGTATTCTTTTGTATCACCAACAGATCCTTTTACATCATCAATAGCCATTGCAGCTTCTTGATAAGATTTTCCTAAGTTTCCAACTTGTGAAGCTGCTTCCTTAATGTTACCATTAAGTTCATCTGTAGCAACTGAAGTATCAACAGCATTAGAAATAGATTTTACTTTATCCCCGAAGTTCCTTAAACCAGAACCTAAACTTTCTATTAATTCAGGGCCAATTTTAGCCTCTTCCATTAATCTATCAAGTTCTTGAGATACACCATCTTTAGGGCCTGCTCCGGCAGTCCCTCCTCTTGGAACATCAACATCATGGCTTTCCATACCAGCTAATTCTGGGTAAACTAAAGACCAATCTGGATCTTCATGAGGCGGCTCAAGTGCAGAGAAGAAAAAGATTAATGCTTCAACTGATAAACCAACACCTAGCATGATACCTGCACCGGGAAGGTGAAGAATCTTAAACATGGCTCCAAGGATTACGATTGACGCACCAAAACCATAAAGCTTGTGCATCAATAACTTAAACTTTTTACTTCCTAACATCTCTTTTTGTTTCTGTGGTTGTTGATTTACGTTAATTAATACTCAATAATTCTATTGTTCGTCTTGAATTGCTCTACCCATGTAAGGCATTACGTTTCTAAAACCAACGTAAGATTTAGCTGTGTCCATGAACTCGTAGCTTCTAGTTCCACATTGTAGAAAATAACCTACATCTTTCCATGATCCACCTCTAATAACTTTTCTTTTGACTAATTCATCGTCCTCATCAGTTGGATCCGTGTCATAAGTTGGGTTTAAATCGTGAACAAAAGAAGAAGCTGATTCATCAAAAGTAGTTCTAGTCCACTCTGCAACATTTCCTGACATGTTATACAAACCATAATCGTTCGGGAAATATGAAGTAACTTTTACAGTATAAAAACCGCCATCAGAGATGTAATCACCTCTCATTGGCTTAAAGTTTGCTAACAAGCAACCTTTACTGTTTCTGATATAAGGGCCTCCCCAAGGGTAATCAGCACCAATTCTTCCGCCTCTTGCAGCCCATTCCCATTGCGCTTCATCTGCCATTTTAAATCTATTTCCTAATTGTAATCCTGATCTTAATCTAGCATTATCATACTGCTCAGATCTCCAACCAGTAAAAAGTCTTGCTTGTCTCCAAGTTATTCCCACTAAAGGATAATCATCATAAGCTGGATGCCAAAAGTACTTCTCTACCATTGGATCATTACCAGCGTAAGCAAAGTCGCGTAACCAACAAAGTGTATCAGGATAAATAGAACGCTCATCCTTCCTAATAACTGTAGTTCTAGACTCTCCTTCTTTTAAAGAAGATGCTGCTCTATAGTCAATCCATTCGTAAGAATAAATTAATTTTCTTGGGTCTAACTCTTTCTTTCCAAATATTCTTTCATCTTCTGGAAGGAATATATCAGTAATTAATTCTTGAACTTCAGGGTCTTCATACTTTATTCTTTTGCTCCAATCGATAGATTCAGTTCCATCATCAGCAATAATGATATGATCATCACCAATTAATTTATGAGCAATTGAATCCCTAACCCAATAAACAAATTGTCTATACTCGTTATTAGTAATTTCTGTATCATCCATATAGAATGCAGAAATTGTTATCTGACGATTCTGAGCAATCTGAGAATATGCTATATCCTGATCAGTTTGACCCATGTGGAAAGTTCCTGTTGGCACGTACACCATACCGTATGGAATTTCTTGATTAAATGTAGGACGTCTTTGTACTCCTACTAGTTCCCCGTTTCCGGAGTTTAAACCACAACCGGTAAGTAAAAACGTAAATATTGTAATGGTTGCAAATAATACCTTTTTCATATTCTAACTCTTGAAATTTGTTGGAATTTATATTTCAACTTGCGAAATAGCTAACAAATGTAAAAAAATTAATTCTTAAACACGTCAAAAAACTTAGCAAAATTCATTTTTTTTCGTGATTGAATAATGTTAACGTTTATTCGATGAAGCATATTGTTCGTAAGTTGTTGTTAAATTGTTTATAAAAATCTTGGCGACTTAATAATAACGTCGCTTTTAAGCTTTGAAAACACAGGAATCTCATACCTAAGTACTATTTCATGGCTTCCATTACTTACAGTGTTTATTTTAGTTACAGTAAAATCATAAGAGTAACTTAGCTTAAGGCGATCATTAACTGCATAACCCACTACGCCAGCAGCTGCATCTAAATGTCTATAACTAGCCCCGGCAAAAAATTTATCGTTAAAAACAAAATTACCATTTGCTTCAGGAACTATTGAATTAAAAAATCGATCTATCTTTATCAACACGGAAGGATTAAAATCTACTGTTGCTGTTAAAGGAAAATTATATCCGGCAATAAAGTGCCCAGTTATTGGTACTCTAATGGACGAAATTGGGTCTGCACTAGCAAAATATTTCAACTTTGCACTGTTTATATGAGTTATCGAAGCTCCTAAATATAGTGCGTCGTCTTTGTAAAATGCTCCAATATTAAAATCAGTATTTAAAGAGTTCGCTTCTCCTGTAGGAATTATTGCATCGCCTCCTGAATTTGCTTTAAGCTTTCCAGCGTCTACACCGCTTTGTAAAAAACCTATTCCAATAGCCGGACTTAATACTCCATTGCCAATTGTAATTTTATATCCGTAAGATAGATAGACTCCTGTTCTTGTATCTAATCCAACGGCATCATTTAATATATGTAATGAAACACCACCTTTTAAGAAATTTACTGGTGCTGCAACATGAACTGTTTGTGAAATTGGAGCACCCTCACCCCAGCCAGTCCATTGAGACCTATAAAGTCCTGTAAATACTAAATTCTCAGTCGCACCAGCTACTCCAGGATTAAATACGCCAGTATTCATAAAATACTGAGTGTATTGCACATCCTTTTGCGCTTTTCCAATAGCCGATGAGGCTAACATTAAAATGCAAAGCGAAATAATAGTTGATATGTTTCTGTTTTTTATCAATACTTTTCAAATGTAAGAACCCTAAAGATACAGTAAGATAGGGCTAAGCCAAACTTTAGACCAAATATTATCTAAAAATTATTTTTGACTTTTAATATATTCTTCAATTGCCATGGTCATAGATGGAGTTTGAGGAGTTGGAGCAACAATGTTTAAAGCTAGTCCAGCATCTTCTACGGCTTTACTTGTTGTTGGACCAAATACTGCAATTTTAGTATTCCCTTGTTTAAATGTCGGAAAGTTTTCAAAAAGTGATTTAATTCCAGATGGACTAAAAAAAGCAATTATGTCGTAATTCACATCAGCTAAGTGAGACAAATCACTACTAACCGTTTTATACATTATTGCTTTACCATATTTAATTCCTTTTGATTCAAGAAAATCAGGGATTTCATTATTAGTAACGTTTGAACACGGGAAGAAGAATGACTCCTCTTTGCGCTTTAAAACAACCGCTAATAACTGAGAAGTAGTTTGAACGCCAAAAAACACTTTCCGTTTTCTATATTGAACGAATTTCTGCAAGTACAAGGCAATTGTCTCCGTAATACAGAAATATTTCATATCAGGATTAATTTCAATTCTAAGCTTTTCACAAATTGAGAAGTAATTCTCAATAGCGTTTTTACTGGTAAAAATTACTGCAGAATAATCAGTTGGTAAAACTTTTTCCTTTCTAAACTCTCTATAATCAACACCTTCTACGTGAATAAAAGGGATAAAATCAATTTTTAGTCCGTATTTCTCTTTTAAATCAAAGTAAGGAGATTTTTGAGTGGCAGGTTCAGGTTGTGAAATAAGAATGCTCTTTACGCGATGCATAGGTTTTATCTTGGTCAAAATTTCCATAAACGGCAATTATAGCCTTTTTTAGTTTAGCAGTTTTAATAATAGTGCCCAAGGCAGAATTTCGAGCGTGCAAAGATAAACAAATAAGTAAAATGAAGGAATTTTTAAATTTTGATTGGCAAATAGGAAAGATCCAACGTACTTTATTAAAATTCCAGCCCCATACACCAATACGATTGTCCAAAATGCAAAAGCTTGAATTACTGGTTCTTGCCAAAGGTTTAAAGAAAATAACAGAAATGCAATTAATGAGATTAATACCGTTGTGGCAAACAAGTAAATTGTGTAATACCTAGCCAATTTTTGCATTTTAAATAAATATCCCGCAGTAAGAATGATCAAAAAACGAATTAAATAGAACACTATTAACCCAAACAAAATTGCCAGAAAGCTATTAAATCCGGTTGCGAAAAATTCAATAGACAGATAATCAAGTGCTTGAGAGATTATTAAGGAGGTTAGCACAAGAAAAAATGTAGCAATTGAAAAATTGAATCTTTTAGTACTACCCTGATCATCACGTAATTGGTGTTCAGCATAACGCATGTTGACACACACTTTAAATGCATCACGTAAATTTTTTGTGTAAAAAAGTTTAATCCAAGCAAAAAACAATGCCAAAGCTATCAAAACGTAAAATTGCCAATATCCTTGAATTCCAACCACGTTGGTTCCTTCAAGTCTTACATTAACCGGATTGAGACTAAGAAATAATGAAATAATTGGCATTAATAGTATTCTTATTTACCGCTAAATTAGAAATTGTTTACGAGACCAAAGTGTAACTTCCCATTTTGCAAGTTCGGAATAGTGCTTTTTGTCCATCCAACAACGTAACTAATGGAAAATTTTCCTGACTTCGTTCCTAAGTTTAACCCCGGCCCTACTCCGTATAGTGGGCTATAAAATTCGCTCATCAGCTCATTTTTTACCAATGCGGCATTAACAATTGCATTTAAACTTGAATTTTCACTTAAAAAATAGAAGTATTTAAATTCCCCAACTCCAAAGCTGGTTGCCAATACCGTTTGTTCATCAAATCCTTGAACCGATTTAAATCCCCCAATTCTTAATTGTTCGTTTTCAAATAATTGCTTTGCTAAAAGCGACTCACCATAAATTGCGAGTTTAATTGTCGATTTACTTGTTATTGGCAAGTATTTAGCGGCACCAAATCCAATATTGAAAACAACACTACTGGTATTAATATTTGCATAAATGGAATCATCCAAATTTGGGTTCTGCTGAATTTCTCTTTGCCCTAATGAGGTGTTTAAATATAACTCACTCCCCTTCTTTGGATTTAATCTTCTATCTAAGTCTTTATACTCCCACGCTATTTTATATTTATTAGTTTTTTGAGAAACTAAGGACAATTCTCCGTTTGAAAGACTTGCTATAATCTGCTGAGAGGAAAAAACGTTTGTTGTAAATAGTTCGTATTGGAAAGCATAGGTTTGCTTTGATGTTGGCTTATAAGACAAGGCTATTTTCCTAGATACATTTAAAAAACTAGTGTCTTGTTTTCTTAGCTTGATTCCAAACATTGTTCCTATATCGCTACCAAAAACATATGGCAAACTAAAGTTACTTTCAAACTGCTGATTTAATGATTCTGTTTTGTTGAACTTTAAAGAAAATACATCTGCTTGTTTAAATGAGTTTTGAAGAACAAGTTCACCTTGCCCTACAATTTGTAAGGTGCCATTATCGGAGGCATTGGGTAGAAAACCAATAACTAAATCAAAAATATTTGATTTCACAGGTGACAGTGAAGTCCTTACTTTAGCTTTTGAAAAAGTAAAAAACACTTCCGTTGGACCGATTGGATCTAAAAAAGGTAAATCTCTAAGCCTGGCTTCTGTTTTTTTAAGAACGGATTCATTGTAAACTTTCCCTTTTTTTACTCTCAAGTAAGCTTCTAATGTTCGCTGATTAATTAAATTAGTTGGTCTAAATTCTAGCGTATCTATAACAATTAGGTTATTTTTTTTGAAAACCATCGACAAGTGTAGCTCCTTATTAGAGCGCTCAATAGTGTCATACACAACGCTTGCAAATGGAAATCCATTATTTTCAGCTTTTGTAATTACTTCCTTTCTGCATTTGTTTATGTTTTTGGCTGAAGCGGCCTTATACTGCCAACCGGTTTGTTTAACACCAAATTGTTGAGCATTAATTCGAGAAACTGAATCTGAAAAGCTTACTATTAATTTAACAAGTTGGTTTTGTTCAATACTACAGGAGTATAAGCTATCATTTATCTTTTCAAAAGAAACTGAACAATCTAAAAAGCCTTGGGCAACAAACTGGTTCTGAATTTTTTGAATTTCACTAAATACTCCTTCTTTAGTAGGGTGATTAGATTGAAATGATACCTTTGAACTGTTGCATTTATGGCATTGTTTTATTTCAAGCAAGTATTGCGACTTTGCCAAAAACGGTATGATTAAAAAAACGATTAATAAAAGCTTGTTTAACATTTGATTTGGTAAAGATAGAATGTCTGGATTATATATACATATCCCTTATTGCAAGCAAGCTTGTAACTACTGCAATTTCCATTTTAGTACAACCTTAATCAATACTGGTGTAATGGCTAAGTCAATTGCCACGGAAATAGCTAGTAGAAAAGATTATTTACAATCTAATAAATTATCAACCATTTACTTTGGCGGAGGTACTCCCTCGTTGTTAAACGAGAAAGAACTGACTATCATATTTAAGGCTTTGGAAAAGAATTTTGATCTAAGCAATATTAAAGAGTTTACAATCGAAGCCAATCCCGATGACATCTCAGCCAAAAGCATTAATTTTTATAAAAATTTAGGAGTTACTCGATTTAGTTTAGGCGTTCAGTCATTTTTTAACGAAGATTTAATTTGGATGAACAGATCGCATAATGCAACTCAAGCTGATTATAGTATAAAGCTTTTACAGGACATGGAGTTTGAAAATCTCACTATGGACTTAATTTATGGCTATCCTCTTCTTAGCGATAAGAAATGGATCGAAAATCTAAATCAACTTAAACAATACTCTATTGAGCATTTTAGTGCTTACGCATTAACGGTTGAAGAGAAGACACCGTTATTTC
This sequence comes from Sphingobacteriales bacterium, assembly GCA_047632595.1. Classification (GTDB taxonomy): domain Bacteria; phylum Bacteroidota; class Bacteroidia; order Sphingobacteriales; family Sphingobacteriaceae; genus JBLIDK01. The sequence continues at coordinate 42,393 of JBLIDK010000006.1, read as the reverse complement.
ATCAAATAAAGTTGAAAAAAGCAGGTAAACTAAGCGATTCTCAACAAAGTGAGCAATTTGATATGTGTATTGATTTTGCAAAAAATAATGACTTTGAGCAATATGAAATATCCAACTTCGCACGAAATTCTAAGTACGCAATACATAACACAAATTATTGGCAAGCAGTTGAATATTTAGGAGTAGGGCCCGGTGCTCATTCTTTTGATGGTCAATCACGCCGTTGGAATATTTCAAACAACAACAAGTATTTAAGTGCTTTAAACAACGGGGATATTTATTGGGAAAAGGAGCTTCTAAGTTTAGAAAACAAGGTAAACGAATATTTAATGACCTCACTACGCACAAAATGGGGCTGTGATTTAAAACAACTATTTAAAAGCTTAGATTCAGAACAAATAAAATCCTTTAATGCACAGTGTGCAGAGTTTGAAGAAAGAAAATGGTTAATTTTGGAAGAAGAAACTCTATACTTAACTGATTTAGGTAAACACTATGCTGATAAAATTAGCAGTGAACTTTTCGTAAATGAATTGGAAAATTAAATTAAACCAAAAAAATTATTCTATTAATACTGATGAGCCAATTGATATTTCTATTGGGTTAAAGTCTAATGGACCAAATCCGAATGCTTTTGGAATTGATGAACCTAAATTCATTCCATTTAAAGCAGGCGATTTTATTGGCTCAGTGCCACAAGGCGGGCCTTGTAATTGTGAAAACCTCATTTTTAATGCTCATGGAAATGGAACTCATACTGAATGTATGGGGCATATTTCTAACAATAGAATTACCATTAATGAACAATTAAAAGAATTCATTTTTCAGAGTCAATTAATCAGCCTTACACCTCAAAAAGTTAATGATGATTTAATTATTTCTGCAGATTTAATCCCAAGTAATATTAATAATTCTGAAGCATTAATTATTCGCACTTTGCCCAATTCGAATTATAAATTAACTAAGCGTTATAGTGGAACAAATCCTGCCTATTTTACAAATGAAGCAATGAAAAAAATTGTTTCTTTAGGCGTTAAGCATTTACTAATCGATCTTCCATCAGTTGATAAAGAAAACGACGAAGGGAAGTTAAGCACCCACCATATTTTTTGGGATTATCCAACAAACCCTCGAAATGGGTGCACAATTACTGAAATGATTTTTGTTCCAACAGAAATTGCTGATGGTTCTTATATATTAAATATACAAATAGCCTCTTTTGAATCAGATGCTAGCCCTAGTAAACCAATTTTATACAAATTAAAAAATGACTGATTTTAAAGGAAAAGTAGTCTGGATTACTGGTGCCTCGAGCGGGTTAGGAGAATCACTAGCTTATAAATTTAGTGCGGCAGGTGCAAAATTAATTTTAAGTGCTCGAAACCGTGATTTGCTATATGAAGTAAAGGAAAGATGTGTTGGGAATCAATCTAATATTCATGTTTTACCAATAGACTTAAATGAATTAGAAACGTTAGAACATTTAAGCAGTGAGGGGGAGAAGATTTTTGGTAGAGTTGATGTTTTAATTCATAGTGGTGGAATTAGCCAACGATCATTAGTAATGGAAACAGACCTTGAAGTAACAGAACGTATAATGCGTGTCAACTTTACAGGTGGGGTGATACTTACTAAAAAAGTGCTTCGTGGCATGATTAATAGAAACGAAGGAAACATTGTTGTTATAAGTAGTTTAACTGGAAAATTCGGCACTCCTTTACGTTCAAGCTACGCGGCTTCCAAACATGCATTGCATGGGTTTTACGATAGCTTAAGAGCTGAATTAGTCGATAAGAAAATTAAAATCACCATCCTTTGTCCTGGTTTTATTAAAACCAATGTTAGCTTAAATGCATTAACAGGTGACGGTAGAGCTCAGCAAAAAATGGATGATAGCCAGGCAAATGGAATGTTACCCTCTGTATTCGCTGAAAAGGCAATGAAGGCCATTTCCAAAGGGAAAGAAGAGGTAGGAATAGGCGGTAAAGAGCTCATTGCTATATATTTTAAACGATTTTTCCCTAAACGATTTAGTAAGTTTATTTCAAAGGCAAAAGTCACCTAATTAACTTTGATTTAGACATTATGCTAGTTGTTTAACTATATTTTTGTTACTTTTATATCCTTTAGTACCTATAAATCAAACCCATGAATAAACTAAACTACTTAATTGCCATTTTGGTTTTGTCAACTTTTACTTTCCAAACATCGGCTCAAGAAGATGTAATTGGAAAGGTTTTAGGCTCACAAATTGGCGTTGCTGTGAAGGTTGGAACATTAGGTCCTGGTCTTGAAGTAAGCACAAAATTAAATGCCTTAATGAACCTGCGTGTTGGAGTTAATTATCTTCCATTGCATTTTACAACTAATGGCTCACAATTATTCGACTTTAATGGTGCCGAAAAAATCTCAATCGACACAGATCTAAAACTTAACACATTTCCTTTGATGGTGGATATATTTCCATTTTCAAAATTTCTTGCATTCCATGTCACCACAGGTTTTATGGTTGATTTGAATGAAATAAATGTTAGAGTTTACACCACCGAAACTTTTGAATTTGACGATAGAAAAATCACGCCAAATGAGGCTGGAGAAGTACATTTCAATCTTCAAACTAATAGAATTAACCCGTATTTGGGATTTGGTTTTGGAAACACTTTACCAAAAAAACGAGTTGGACTTAAAGTTGAGTTAGGTGCAATGTATCACGGAGAGCCAAAAGCTAGTTTAAACGGAACAGGTCAAATTGAGCCAACCGCAACGGATGAAGAAAATCAAAAAATTGTAGGCGAATTATTCAATCCAATAATCAATCACTTTTACCCAGTTTTATCCTTTCAACTTAACGTACGAATTAAATAAAAGACCATGAATAAGATACTATTAATTGCAGCTATTTCATTTAGCATAATTTTAGGAGGTTGCCTAAATACCGAAAATGCTGACAACTTTAAATTTAAGATTAAACCTGAAACTAAGGCTAGTATTTCAGGTCAGTTTATAAATGCCGCTTCTGGCAAAAACATAACTAAATTAAATGGTGACGTTACCTTTACCGGCGACGCTGATGTTGTAGTTACCGTAATGGGTAAAGACGCAGGTAAAATAGTAAATGTTACTGGAGTAACTAAAGCTATATTTGATACTAAAGGTGGGTTCTTAAACTTCGGAGTTAATCCAGGTGAAACTGTTTCCCCATCAACTCCAATAGAGATTATTTTAGTTGCAAAAGCTACTGGCTACTTAACAACAAGTTTGCCTTTAAGAATTACAGATAGCGAGTCGACCAATTTTGTAATAAAAATGGTGAAAATTGGTGAAAACCCCAAAGGAGTTGGCGCAACTTCAAGCACTACAGGAAGTTCAAGTACGGACGGAACTGTAGAAAATGAAATAATTGTTAGTGCTTCAACAACTGGTTCCTCTAGTGGGGAAGTTAATTCTCAAGTTAATATCCCTAAAGGCACAATTATAACAAATGCAAGCGGCGACCCTTTAACTGGTCAATTAACTGTTAATCTGGTTTACTTCAACAACCAAGAACAAAGTGCTTTGGAAGCTTTTCCTGGTGGTTTTGAAGCGAATGTAGTTGGGGCATCTGGAACTACACTTTTCACAACAGGTGGGTTTTTAGCTTTAGAAGTGGAAGATGAAAATGGTAAAGTTGCCTCAAGCTTTAGCAATGATATATCAATTACTATGGAAGTTCCGGCTGGTACAATTAATCCCAAAACCGGTATTGAAGTGGCTGCCAATGACCAAATTCCTATTTTAAGTTATAACACCTTAACCGGCGAATGGACAAATGAGAAGACTGGAACATTAGTTCTAAATGGAAACGGAAACTTTGACGTAATATTTGGAATTAACCACTTAAGCTACTGGAATTTAGATTGGACTTATGGCGTTTATTGTAGTGAGGGTTTAAGCATTCGCTTTACAAGTAATTTAGATGAAACTTGTAATGGTTCTTGGCGTAAAATTTTATTAAGCGATGTAAACGATCAGCCAATACGTTCGAGTTTTATTCAGTTATTTAATGGAAATGAGATTACTTTTTACAATGCTCCACAAATTGCTGCAAAACTGAAAATTTATGACGCTGATGGAATTAATGTTATTTCAACAACTGAGATTGCGGATTTATGTGGTACTCAAGAAGTCTCAATTAATATTGATGCAGCAGAGGTTGGTGGAGTTACAATGTCCGTAAAAGCAGAATGCCAAGACCTAGTTATTGTTCCTTCTTTTTCCGTTTGGTTTAGAAAGCAAGGAAGTTCAAATTGGAGAAGTGGATATGTTAGAGAAGGTAATTTGACTTTATGTGATGTTGAAATACCAGGAACTTATATTTTTGGCGCCTACTATGACAACCAGTTCTATACTCAAGAATTTACAATTAATGAGAAAAATACGGTTATAGATTTAGATCAACTAGATGTTTCTGAAGAAGTTTGTTCCTTCCTAGAAAAGGAATAATAGTTATAATGAACTTTTAAGAAAAAGGCTCATTAGCTTGCTAACTGCAACTGATGAGCCTTTTTTATTTTCTTATTACTTCAAACAAGTCGAGACGGCGATCTTTTAAATTTCGAACACTACCAAATCGGTTTAATTCCTTTAACAGACTTAAGTCAACGTCAGCAATTAAAATCATTTCTGTGTTTGGAGTAGCTTCTGCCTTAATTCCATTTGATGGAAATGAAAAATCACACGGAGTAAAAACCATCGACTGAGCAAACTGAATATCCATGTTGTGAACATTTGGCAAGTTACCAACGCTACCGGCAATAGCAACATAGCATTCATTTTCAATGGCTCTAGCTTGAGCACAACTTCTTACTCTTGAATACCCATTTTGCGTATCGGTTAAGAAAGGGATAAAAAGAATGTCCATTCCCTCATCTGCTAATAATCTGCTTAACTCAGGGAACTCTGAATCATAACAAATTAATATGCCAATTCTACCGCAATCAGTATCAAATGACTTTATTTGATTACCACCTTGCATTCCCCACACTTTTGCTTCATCCGGAGTAACATGGAGCTTTTCATAGCGCTCTCGACTGCCATCTCGCTTGCATAAATATCCAACATTATAAAGTAAGTCCCCTATTATTTCAGGCATACTACCTGTTATTATATTGATGTTGTATGAAATTGCAAGCTCACCGAATTTGTGTACTATAAATTCAGTGTGTTTGGCAAGTTCACGAATAGATTCAGATTCTGACATATGGTTGTTTTCAGCCATAAGCGGAGCATTGAAAAACTCAGGGAAAAGAGCAAAGTCAGAACGATAGCCAGAAACAGCATCGATGAAGTATTCAGCTTGTTGCATTAACTCATCACGATTTGCATAAGACCTCATTTGCCATTGAATTAGGCCTAAGCGAACAGTTGTTTTCTTAGATGTTGCCTTATTACTCTTTTTCTCATAATTAATATTATCCCATTCCAACAACACTCCATACTCGTTTGACGCCACATCTCCTTCTAAATAATTTTTTAAGATTTTTGTTGGGTGAAAATCATTTGAAATTTGGAAACTCAATACAGGATCGTAAATTTCTTTCCTTTTAACTTTCGTAATATACTCCTTGGGAGAAATCTCATCCGAATATTTATGGAAATTTGGAATCCGACCACCAAATGCAATAGCTTTTAGATTTAGCCTTTCACAAAGCTCTTTTCTATAGTCATATAATCTTCGTCCAAGACGCATGCCCCTAAATTCTGGCTTTATGAATACATCTATTCCATATAAAACGTTTCCACTTTTACCATGTGTTTTAAACGTATAGTTGTCTGTTATTTCTTTGTAAGTATGATGATCCTCAAAACTATCATAATCTACTATAATTGATAGCGCACAACCAGCAATTTGATTGTTGACCTTTACAACAACTTGACCTTCCTGGAATTTGCTAATTAGCGACTTAATATGAGCTTCCTTCCAGTATGCATTTGGCATGCTAGAATATGCTGAAATCATTGCGTCTTTTAGCTCTTGATAATCTTTAAGTGTTAAAAAGGTTAATTCAATATTATCTATCTCGTGTATCATAATTCGTGCTAAATAAGATAATCATCACCTCCAGCCCTTTGTAAAGTTAGAGAATTCAAAACATAAAACTCCTACCTAAAATTATACCGCAAATTACGGTGATCTTTAACGCTGAACATTACTTTTTGAATAAATAAAGTTGAGAAATGTAGAATTTATATGCTGATAATTTCACCTTAAATTAGAAGGTAATTAAAAGTACGATGAGTTACATATACTAGTCTAATGAATCTAGTTGAGTTTGAATGTAAGCCTTAAAATCGCTTTCCCCTTCGTCATTATATCTCGATTGAATGCTTTTAATATTTCCCTTAAGCAGGTTTTTAATCAACGAAATACCTGTTGAATTATATGACTGCACGAAGGCTTCAATTGCTGATTTATCTGCCGCTTGATTGTCAACCTTGTTTAAATAATTTTGATATGGCTGGAACTGGTATAAAACTTCATAACCAGAAGTATTCAATAACAAGTTTTCAAAAAATGCTTTATCTTCAATATTGCCTTGTTTTGAATAAATCGATGCTATTTTTCTCGAAATTACGCCAGACTCTTTCCCTTCCAATGTTTTTGCTGCAGCATACCCTTTCTCTGCATCTTTATCATAAACAGCATCTAGTGCAGAACTAATTACTAAATATGATTTATCTGTAGTTTTATTCTCGAAAAACGTTAGCTCTGTAATATCTAAATAGTTTGCAGCAATTGCCTTAATACTTGCTGCCCTAACTTTTGAAGATTTATTATCTTGAGATTGCGTTTTTAGTATGTTATATGCTTTAGTTTTGTTTGATGCATTTAGGTTATTCAATTTCCCTATAGCTATAGCAGCAATAGTTGGATTGGGGTCACTTATAGCACTTAAAATATCCATTTGCGATAAGGAATCTGATTTTTGAGAAATCTTTCCTAATGCTTCCATCCTATCCATAAACAAAGGTGCATTTGCGTACAAATACCTCCATTCATCCATTTCTTTGATATCGGTTTTAATCCCCAAAATCATCTTTTCAGCATCAATATTTACCGCTTTTGGCTTTATACTGGTTTTGAATATGAATGTATCAACAAGGTTTTTATGCCAATAACGTTTCCGAACTACTTCATTGCCTAAGTAAAAATCAATATCTATAGGAATTGTGAAATTACTATGCCCTTCGTCTGCCTCTAATTTTTGCTTAACAATTACAGACACTTCATTCGTGATTATGTTAAAATCATGTGAAAACGTTAGTTCAGGATGCCCCTTACCCATAAACCATTGATTAAAGAACCAGTTTAAGTCTTCGCCTGTTATTTTTTCGAAAGACATTCGCAATTGATGAATTTCGACATCAGTAAATTGATACTGATTCAAGTAATAGCTTAGTGATTTAAAGAAGGCTTCATCACCTACATATTTTCTAAGCATGTGAAGAATTGCGCCCCCTTTTTGGTAAGAGTGAGTATCAAACATGTCCTCTCTACTTTCGTAGTAAAACCTTATTAAATCCTTTTCTTGAGCTTTAGCAGAATTCAAATAAAGACTCCAATTTTGAAGCATTTTTTCATCGGCTTTTTCTCGACCATACTTGTATTCATCCCATAAATATTCTCCATAAGTTGCGAAACTTTCATTCAAAGGCAAATTAGACCAACTTTCGCAGGTCACTACATCTCCAAACCATTGGTGAAATAATTCATGAGCAATAATGTCTTCATTATCTCCATCTAAAAGTTCTATGCTTTTTTGATTCATCACTTCAAAAAATGTGGAAGCGGTTGTGTTTTCCATTGCTCCAGAAACAAAGTCACGAACTACTACTTGCGAATATTTATCCCAAGGGTAATCATAATTTAAAACTGTTGAGAAGAATTCAATCATCTCAGGTGTATTTCCCCAAACATCCATTGCAGATTCTGCAAATTCTTTTTCAACGTAATAAGAAACTTCCATATCTCTCCATGAATCGGTTATTACTTCAAATTCACCAACAACAAGGGTAACTAAATAAGGTGCATGAGGTAAATCTTGCTTCCATCTGTCTGTTCTAGTCCCATCACCATTAAGGATACTATACTCTAACCTTCCATTACTAAGCGTAACATATTTTTCATCTACAGTCACACTTATTTCTTGAGTCATTTTTTCATTTGGTGCATCAATCGTAGGGAACCAACATGAGTTAGATTCGGTTTCACCTTGAGTCCATATTTGTTGTGGTTTATTTGGCTCAGAACCATCAGGGTTGATGAAGTACAATCCTTTATCACCAGTAATAGCAGCGCTACCACCTTCTGCTAATTCATTAGGTTTAGCAATATAGTTGATGTTTATGCTGTATTGCTCGCCTTTTTTATAAGTCCTATCTAATGTTATGGCGATTTTTTCGCCATCGTATTCATAATTTAATGACTTTAAATCTCCATTTTCAATAAGAGCAATCTTTTTAATTTCAAATCCTTTTGCGTCTAAAACTAACGTGTTCTGATCATAGAAGTAGGGTTCAAGTTTTAGAGTAGCATCTCCATAACACCATTGGTTTTCCCAGTCAAAACTTAATTCTAATGAAGTATGAAGTAGATCGTTCAACTTAGTCTCAGCCTGTTGATATGAGCCCGATTCATTTAACACTACTGATTCAATTGTGCCTTCTTCAACAAATACTTCAGGTGTTGAACTGTTCTCTATTTGAGCTGACTTGTTTGCCTTGCAACCTGTAAACACAAACAAGGATATCAGAATTACTAATGAATAACTTCTCATAATAAATTAATTTAGGGCTAATTTATCATTAATTTAGCAACAGAAATAGTAACAATGTTATGCAAAAGCCAAGTAGCCAAGAATACAACCCTTTTTTTAAGACCTATATTGACAAGTGTAGCGATGAACCTGTGATAGATTTACTTAAAAAACAACAAGTTACAATACAGAAATTCATGCAAGTTTTAAAAGGTGACGATTTAAAAATAAAGTATGAAAAAGATAAATGGAGTGTTGCTGAGGTTTTGGGACACATAGCTGATACCGAAAGGGTGATGTCTACTCGTGCACTACATATTTCTAGAGGTGACCAAAACAAATTACCTGGCTTTGATCATGATTCGTTTGTAATTAATGCTGGCCATGCAAACTGGAATAAAGAAGAATTAGCGGCCGAAATTGGAATTGTACGAGCAGGAACGATATCCCTTTTATCTAAAATGACTGATAAACAGGAAAAAATAATTGGAAATGCAAATGGTAGTCCAGTTTCACCAAGAGCTTTAGCATGCATTATTTTTGGTCACATGGAACACCATGTTTCCATTTTAAAAGAACGTTACTTAATAGATGCCAAAATATAATTGGAAAGAAATCCAAGCCAATAATCTTCCACAAAAAAATAAAATAAGCGCAATTACTATTGGACGAAAAAGAATCCTAGTAACCAACGCGGAAAATTACTATGCCTTCGGTAGTAAATGTCCGCATGCTGGTGGTAATTTAGAATTTGGAAGTATTTTAAACGGTTGTGAGATTGAATGCCCACTTCACCGGTATGTATTTAATTTCAAGACGGGCAAAATGCCAAGTGGCCCAGGGTTATTTTTAGAAACCTATCCTATTAAAATAGAAAACAAGATTGTATATGTTGGTATTCCTACCTTTTTCTCGTGGCTCTATAAATAGCATTTAAAAATTACCGTTAAAAATTAGTTTTTTGGTTGAGATAATTTGATCAACTACTAGCGAATAAGAATAGAAGAGTTGATATAAATAGTTTTTCATGATATCTACTATCACATAGGCAATATGAATGCCAAAAGATTAAAACTATTTATTTTACTGCTGTCTTCTTGCTATAATTACATATTCAAGACAATTACTTGCCTAAAATAAACACACAGGGTGTTTTGTGTAATTCCGGCAACGACTCTTTCCACTTCCCTATAGTCTTAGTTACTAGATACTCCTCATCACCAGTAAGATCTTTACCGATGCACAACTTTAATTTCGGTGAGCATGTTTTAACTATTGCCTTTGCCACATGTTCGTTTCTATAAGGAGTTTCAATAAAAAGCTGGGTTTGGTTTAGAGTTTCTACTTTTCCTTCTAATTTTTTTAATGTTTTTGTGCGATCTTGAGGATTTGCGGGCAAATATCCATTAAAACAAAAGTGTTGACCATTCAATCCACTTCCCATTAGTGCTAATATCAATGAAGAAGGACCCACCTCAGGAATTACTTGTATCTTATTATCGTGGCATAAAGTAATTAATAAATGGCCGGGGTCTGCAATTCCAGGGCAACCTGCCTCACTTAACAGACCTACATCATTCCCATTCTTTAACCAATTTAAAACTTTGGTCAATTCTTTTTCCTTTGTTCGTTTATCAATTATTTCAAAGGTTAGTTCGTCAATATCTATTGATTTATCTACCTTTTTCAAGAACCTTCTGGTCGTTCGAATGTTTTCAACTGCAAAGAGCTTAATATTTTTTAAGGTCTCTTGAGTAGAATTTGGAATGGATTTTGAAAGTAATCCATTAGAAATTGGTGATGGTATGATAAATAATTTGCCCTTTTTCATAACGTTCGTTAAATTAAAGCTCCAAATTACAACAAAGTATTTAACCAAATTAGAAAGGAGGAACAGATGACAAAATTACCAGAAAATTGGATTACCGATGGATTAATTGATTTTGAATATAAAAAGTATATTCTTTTAGGGTATTTGAAAGATATTGAAGGCAATTTTGATTCCCATCAATTGTATCCTCATTTAAGTGAATTAATAAATCATCATAAAGACTTAACCCTGTTTATAAAAAATAAAAATGATCTTTTCGATAGGTTCAAAGAGCATTTAACAGATGTTGACTTTAAGAAAATGTCTTTACATTTTGAAAAATCTCTATTAAATCCAGGTGAAGAACTAAAGGAGGTTGAGTCTATTCTGAATTTTGCTCTACCCAAATTCCAGTCGTCAATTTCAGATGGTATGGAGATTTATGATCACATTGAAAACGATTTAACTATTTTTCCTATTGGAATTGTCCCTTTAATAGATGAAGTAGGCTATATTATTATTCCAATTAAAAGAAATAAGGAGTGTCAAATATTTGAATATCAAATAACCATTTTTGAAAACAACGAAGAAAAGTTTAGAGGCATTAAGACACAGTTTGTAAGGTCCTTCCCTAGAAAAATCACTACCACATATGAATCAATTAAGGTTGAATTAATAAAAGAACACTGGCATTTACCTAATCCTGCAGTGTTTGCTGTGGAGAGTAAAAAAGATTATCCAATTAAGGAGACCCTTCTGCCTATAGCAAAAAGGTCTGTGGTGAAATACGTAAGTACTAAATCATAATTTGTATATTTACATTAATAATTAAAAAAAACCCATGAAAAATATTATAAAAAATTTAAGTTTAATTACTGTCGTAGCATTTGCTTTTGCAATTGTTTCGTGTGATACAATTCCAATTACTGCTGATGTAGATTTTGAAAACGATGAAATTGAGTTAAAGATCGATTCTGGATTAACAGCTGGGGTTTTTGACTTTAAAGGAGATACAATTGAAGTAGATGTAGATAAACTTGTTGCTGACGCTGAATCAAGTGCTGACAAAATTAAAAGCACTGAACTTAGAAAAATTGCTATTAAAGTAGTTGCGCCAGCTGGAGCAAGTTTAAACAATATAGATGCTATTACCTTAAAAGTTAAGGCTGAAGGTTTAGGAACTGTTGACTTAGGAAGTATTGGTACTATTCCAAAAACTGGATTGACAGAAATTGAAATTCCTGTAAATGCTTCTTTTGATGTTGAAAAATATCTTGACAAAAAATTATTAATTATTGATGGGAGCGCAACGGTAGGAACTGCTATTGAAGAGACTATTTGTATTAAAGTGATTTTATCATTTGTTGCAGAAGTGGAGGTATTGTAGTTAAAACTTTTAAAAAAAATTAAGAGCGGAACACTATTGTTCCGCTTTTTTTGTTTTAATAATTAAGATATTTGTGAATTGAAACAATTTATTAAAATGAGAATACAACTTTTACTTATTGCGTTTACGCTTTTATTTAGCAATTCAGTGCTAAGCCAAACTCAAACTGGTTACAAAATTGAAGCCCAATTTAAGGGAATTTCGGACACCACCTGCCTATTAGCCTACTATTACGCTGATCAAAGCAAGACCTTTGTTAAAGACACTTTTAGAATTGATAGCAAAGGGAAATGCATCATTGAAAGCGATGAAGACATGCCTTGGGGTATGTATATTCTTGCACCAGGCAAGAATCTTGGCTTTATTGATCTTTTGATAGATGACGAAAACCGAAACTTTAGTCTAACAGCTGACATTACTGATTTAATAATGACTGCAAAGTTTACCGGATCTCCACAAAATGAAGATCTCTATGCATACCGTAGGTTTGCAGGTAAGAAGCAAGAAACTCTACAACCAATGTTTGAAGAATTAAAAAAGCTGAGAGAAGAAGACGGTGACACTGCAAGAATTAATAAAATCCGTGACATTCTAACAAAAAATGAAAAGGAAATAATTCAATTTAGAACAGACTACATCAAAAAAAAACCCAACTCATTTACTTCACAGTTATTTACAATTATGGGCGACATAGATGTTCCAGATGCACCAGTTGATGAAAACGGTGTAAAGGATTCAACTTTTGCATATCGATATTACAAAAAGCATTATTTTGATGGGGTCAATTTTGCTGATGATAGAATAATACGAACTCCTGTTTTTAAGAACAAGCTAGAAAGATACTTTGACCAACTAGTAATTCAAATTCCCGATTCAATTAACAAAGATGCAGACGATTTAATTGCCAGAATTGAAGGACAAGAAATTTTTAAATATGTTATACAACATATAACAAATGAAGCTGCAAACTCAAAAATTATGGGAATGGATGCCGTTTATGTGCACATGGTTGAAAAATACTACAATAAAGAAACGGCTTATTGGTTGGATGACACTCAGCTAATTAGATTAAATTCAATAGCTAAAGCAAAGAAGCCGACTTTAATAGGGGCAACTGCGCCAGATGTCACCCTAAAAGACACTGCGGGCAACTATAGAAGGCTTCATTCTGTTAATGCGGACTATACCGCTGTTTATTTCTGGGATCCAGACTGTGGACATTGTAAGAAGGCTACGCCAAAAATGTTAGCCTTATTCAATAAAATGGACAGCCTTGGTGTTTCGTTTCAAGTATATGGTGTGTATACAGAGAATGAAATTCCTAAATGGAAAGAATATATTATAGAAAACAACTTACGGTGGATTAATGTAGAGGACATTGATTATAAAACTGGCGTTAAGTTTATCTACGACATTAAAAGCACTCCAGCTATTTTCTTATTGGATAAGGATAAGAAAGTAATTGCCAAGCAGCTTGGGGCTGAACAACTCGAAGATTTTATGGAAAGGCTTATTAAAAAAGAAAAGGGATAAAAAAAGGGGCGAATCGCCCCTTTTTAATTTTGTAGTTTTCTGTTCTTCTATTGAACAATTATCTTCTGGGTTCTACTTAGCCCTTCAGACTTTACTTGCACAAGATAGGTTCCTTTATTCCAATTGACAGTTGAAACGCTAGCCGAATTATCTAATAAGGTTTGCTTTGTAATTAACCTTCCTGTTAAGCTATATACACTTACTTGCTTCTCTTTTGAGGAAGAAGTAGTGTTTACCATTACATTTGCACCAATAGTAACTGGGTTAGGGTAAACAGTTAAATTAAATAACCCGCTACTTTTTTCCTTTTGTGCAATGCTTGTAGGAGTTGATGTTTCTGTTTTATATACACCTCTACCATGAGTAGCTGCGTAGATCACTCCACCATTAACTGCTCCGGGCAAATTAGGAACTTGAACTAACATAAACACTGGCACATTAGGCACTGATGTTTGATGTTCCCAAGTTACTCCATTATCTTTCGTGGAATATATTCCAGCCTCAGTTCCTACATAGTACTTTGCGTTATTGTTTAAGTCAATAACAGCGTCATATACTGGGAATTTAGGAAGGTCACCCGTTACGTCCTCAAACTCAACTTCGTCTTTGGGAGCTAAAATATTATTTGATTTAAACACATAAGATATGTTACCATAATTACCCAAGGTGATAATCAATTTGTTCGAATCAACATTATCAACACCAATACCAGTAAACGCTCTACTTGGATTACTATAAACTTGCTCTACAGTAATTCCCAGTGAATCAGGAATAAATTCATCGTTTTCATCATATTCATAGATAATATCCTTTAACCCACTAACTCTATATAAGCGCCCATTAGCTCCAGCATAAAGTTGATCTCCATTCGCACTAAATTCCAATCTAGAAACGCTACCAAATATATTACGATCGGTGATTTTGAACCACTCAGGACTAGAGTTTAAGTCTAAAGCATCTGGAGTTACATAGATATTTCTACCTAAGGCAATAGCATACAGCGATTTTTCAGTTGCAACATCTTCCCATAACCTAAAACAGGTTACAAAAACTGAACTACCTTGGTCTGTGGCAGAAACATTTTCATCAAACGGAAACGAAGAGGCAAAATTATTAATATCCCTTCGTGAAATGTTCCCGTTTTGTGAGGCATAAAAATAGATATCAGGATTAATGTTTGAGATAGCGGTGTATGTTCCATCTCCACCGCCTATTGCCGTTGCTCGCTTTGCATTAGCGGGAGATATATTTGGGTCAATTCTATGAGTACCATTGTCTTGTGCGCCACCACTAAAAGCGCCATCAATTCCTGCAGCAACTGAATAATACTGAGTAACGTTATATGAATTATTTCTTGATATAAAACTAGGAACATTGTTTGCCCCGTTTCCTGTTCGGTAAACTCCTCCATCAGTTCCAACATAAAACACCTCTGGATTTGAAGGGTCGTTCGCTACAATATGTCTATCGGCGTGCATTACAAATGAGTTTGCACCTTGTAGCCAAATAGAATCTGATTCATTATAATGCCAATTCTGCGTTTGTCCACCTATGTACATTTTGTCTGGGTTGGTCAAATTCACACCCATCGCAATATTAAATGTTCCTTGTTGTCCAAGTGGATCAAAGTTTCCTGCTTCATTTGTGATTATACTAAATGTTGAACCGGTATCTTTAGATAAATAAAAATCTCTGTGTCCTGATCCTTGACCATTAACAAGTACAACATATACCACACTGTCTGCACCAGCAAAATTTGTTATTTCAATTCTACCATTTGTAGTGATAGTAGGAATTCTTCCTGGAACGTTCGCAGATAGGTTTTGAAATGTTTGTCCTGAATCTACTGATCTATAAAAACGTCCATTTTGTGCTGCGAAAACAATACCTGATGGACCAACAGCAACATCTTGAGCTATGGTGCTGCCAATTGGGTTATCCCATGTATCTCCAGCATTATGAGTAACATATAGGCCAGATCTTGTTGCAGCATAAACCCTGTTACTATCTGAAGGATCAGCAAAAATGCTGTTAACCCACATAAACGCACCTTTATTTGTCAAAGAGTCATAAGTGTTTACCAGTCGTGTAAAATTTTCACCACCATCTATTGACTTAAAAATTCCTTGTCCGCCAACACCTCTACCTCCATCTCCATTTCCAATATAATGGCCCTCTCCAGTGCCATAATAAATATCTCCATTAACAGCTTGTGTAATACATGAAACAGCTAGATTTGCCTGTTGATCATTATTAGGTTCCCAAGTTGTTCCGCTATTGTTTGAAATAAATAAACCGCCTGAAACTGAACCTGCATAAATTCTAGCGGGGTTGTCTTTATCAACTAAAACTGCTCGAGTTCTTCCCCCAATGTTATCTGGACCCATTTCTACCCATTCAGTATGACTAGCGCTTTTAAATGCTCTGCTTGCTTTAATGTTGTGAGTTAGGTAGGCATTGTAAACGTCATTTGCATCTATTGTGCCTGTAATTTGATTAACTCTAATCTCATTAAGGTATTCCATGGCGCCTTTAATGCCTTTGACATTTCTACCTTGATTGTTGACAGGAGCAACTCTTTCAGAATTATATGTTGGAATTGTTAAATAGTCGCTATATGAAGAAACGAATATAGTTGATGCAACCAATGCTACAACAATAAGAGAGTTTTTAAAAAAGTTTGTCATTATATTTAAAGTTATTTGAACTAATCGAGCAACTTCAAAGATACTATTGTTAAAATAAATAGCATTTAAAAAACGTAAATATTTAGTCAAGAAGTTGAATTAATTGCAATTTCCGATGTACATTGCCTTATAATGAAACTAGTAATTATCAATATTGTTTTAAGTGTTTTATTCTTTAACCAACAACTACCAGCTCAAAGGATTGAACTTTCTAAACCAGAAAAAAAGTTTAAAACTACTTTTACAAAGATAGTTGGCGAAAACAATAATGGTTTTTTGGTTCTTAGCAGTGAAAGTCCGATTAGTAGTAACTCCAAAAATTTAAACTTGTCTAATAATAAAACTTCTTTAAGTTTTAGAGACAATTTGATGAGCAAAATTTGGGAGATTTATGTTGATTTACCCACTTTTGATGCTCAAATTGTTCATGTAAGTATTTTAGATAGCAGAGCTTATCTCTATTATAAAGTTTTTAATAAGGGCCAATCAGCTTACGATTTAAATGTTTTTGCCTATTCATTAACTGATGGAAAACACTTTATTAAGGAAACCCCTGCTTTGAGTATTCCAGTTGAAAAAAGACGAGATGAGTTAAGTTTTGCAGTTTGTTTAGACCCAAATGGCAAAGGGTATGCTGTTTCAGCAATTCACGAAACCATCAAGTCGGAATACTGCGAAATCTATTTTCAATTTTTAGATGAAGAATTGAATCAAAAATGGTTGAAAACGTTCCCAAAAACCCTTCTAAATGAATCTTTAAAAATACTTGACTTAAAAGTAGATACAAATCAAACAGTAGTGGTGTTAATGACAAACTCAGAGCGCATTAAAATAAATAATAACGAAGTTCTACATTTTATTTATAGTTGCAATTCTGAAAGCGGTGCTTTAAAAGCGCCTTACGTTTTTAGCCCAGAATATTATTTACAAGATGTTGAAATGACTTTTAAACAAGATGAAAATAGCGTAGCTGTATGTGGATTTTATACTGAGCGAAGAGAGTTTTCAAATTCTGGAGTTTTTCTACTAAGGTTAGATGCATCAACCGACTCGGTTTTCAATTCGTCTTATCAAAATTTTAAGGTAAAAACACTAGGAAATTTTGACAACGAATCAGTTGTTGGTGATCCAGGTAAAACCTTAATTAATTATGAAATACAAGAAGTAATAATGAAATCAGATGGCGGCATGGTATTAATTGCCGAAGCTAATTTCATCACAGAATCTTCAACGTTTAATGTCTATAGTCAAGTATATAGCACTTCATTTACCTATCATTATAACAATGTTTTAATTTTTTCAATAAGTAAAAATGGAGATATTGAATGGGATAATGTTTTACGAAAAAGGCAAGTTTCTGAAAATGACGGCGCTGTTTTTAGCTCCTATAGTTTATTTGTAGAAGGCTCAGACCTTTACTTTATTTTCAACAAGGCTATTAAAAGAAGAACAGATGTAATTGTTTTTTCAATTGATGCATCTGGCAAAAGCAGTGAAAAAATATTATTAAATGAACGAGAAGAAACAATTTTACAGCCAAAAGGCTCCAGACAAATAAGTAGTAATGAATTAGTGATTCCATGTATAGTTGAAAATAAAGACAGCTATCTTCGTCTGATATTTTAAAACAATGATTACCCAATTTTTTAGAAGTATTTCACCCTCAAATGTTTTTGTTTTATTTGCTTTAACAATAACATTATCTATTTGCCAAATGATTTTTGGTTCAATCGAAACTATTGATCAGTCTTACTCACCTTTTGGCGAATTCGTTTTCACTTATTTTGGAGTTGAAAAGCTTCCAAATTGGCTAAACACCCTACTCGCTTCAATTCTAATATGTTTTCAAGCATTATTGCTAAATAAAATTTGTGTTAAGCAAGCAGTACTTTCTAAATCAACTTATCTAGTTGGGTTTTTCTATATTATTGCTGCTCATTGCATTCCACACTTTTTAACACTTAACCCAATTCTATTAGTCAACTTTTTGATTATTCTACTATTCAACAATATTTTTAAGCTAAATAAAACCAATAGAGGGTTACGATTAGCATTTGATTTTGGGTTTTTAATTGGAACTTGCACACTTTTTTATATCCCTTCAATTCTATTAACAATTGTTGTGGTATATTCTTATCTCATAATTAAGTCGGTTGATTTAAGAACTGTTATTACGGCCTTGGCTGGAGTACTAGCCCCATTATTATGGTTTTTTTCTTTGGCCTATTTATTAGACAACCCCTTGTTAACTAGTAACTATATTAATTCTTTTACCTTTTTTGACGGCGGATTAGATTTTACAGACTTTTCATGGTGGTTATTGATTCCAGCCTTATCTTTTTCTTTACTTTTAACTTTTAGTATTATTAAGCATTTGGCAACAAGTGGGCAGCAAATGATTGTGACTAGAAAGTTTATACAGCAATTGCTATTATGGTTAATATTGTTGTGCGTAGCCCTAATTATTCAACTCCCCAATATTTTATTTCATTTTCAATTAGCCCTAGTTCCTTCCGCCATATTGGTTGCCAATTATTACTCAAACAATACAAGCACTCGATTAAATGAATTTTCCGTGGCATTCATTGCTTTATCTATTGTGATATCACAAGTGTTTTAGCACCTTTTTTTTATACCTTTGTAAAAAATTTATAGTATGAAATTCGGAGTTGTCGTTTTCCCTGGTTCAAATTGTGATGAAGACATTTACAATGTTTTAAGTAACCTGCCAAACTGCTCTGCTGTTAAGCTATGGCATAAGGAACACGACCTTCAAAAAACTGATTTCATAGTTTTACCCGGGGGTTTTTCTTATGGTGACTACCTAAGGTCTGGTGCAATTGCAAGATTTTCTCCTATAATGCAAGAAGTTATCTCTTTCGCAAATCAAGGCGGCTTTGTTTATGGTATTTGTAATGGCTTTCAAGTTTTAACAGAATCTCACCTATTACCTGGAGCATTGATGCATAACGATTCACGAAAATTTATTTGTGATAATGTTAACTTAAAAATAGCTACAAACAATTCATTATTAACTCAAGGCATCGACCCTAGTGATGTGTTGAAAATTCCAATCGCTCATGGTGAAGGAAAGTTTTTCGCTAATAGTGATGAAATTAAACGAATCGAAGATAATAACCAAGTATTGTTTAGATATTGTGATGCTGCTGGGAGCATCACAAAAGAATCCAATCCAAATGGATCTACAAATAACATTGCAGGAGTTTGCAACGTTGGAAGAAATGTTTTTGGAATGATGCCTCACCCAGAAAGGGCTGCAAGTAATATTGTTGGCAACAGCGATGGAATGAGAATATTTGAGTCTATTTTAGAAATCGCACAAGTTTAGTGATAAAGCTAGCACTAGACATCGGAAACACTCAGGTTAAATCTGGGTTTTATAATGTAACTGAAACTCTTTTTAGAACCCATTCAATTGATGATGGGCATTTAAAAAAATATTTCGAGCAAGCAGATTCTATAATTTATAGTAATTCAGGTGAAATTTCAGATCAAATTAAAGAGTTAATTGACAAATACAGTGGAAAAATTCTTCACTTCGACCATAAAACTTCTTTACCAGTAAATAACTTGTATCAAACTCCTCAAACATTAGGGTCTGATAGAATTGCTGGAATTTGTGGAGCAAGCACCTATTTCCCATTAAGAAATTCGTTAGTAATAGATATTGGAACTTGTATAACTTATGATGTTCTGATAGAAGGAAAAGACTATCTTGGAGGTGCTATAAGTCCGGGGCTTAGTTTGCGTTTGCAAGCAATGAATACTTTTACCAAAAAACTTCCGTTACTTAAGCCACCGTTTGACTATCCAGTAGAATTGGTTGGAAAAAACACAAAAGAATCAATAATTAATGGTGTTTGCATAGGTATTACTGCCGAACTAAACACTCAAATTGCCAGCTATGTCAATGAATTTGGGCCAATTACAACCATTTTAACAGGTGGTGATGCAGATTTTTTTGAAAAAAAGCTAGAAACTAAGACCTTTGCACTCCAAAATTTAGTGCTTGATGGTTTGTACTCCATCTTAAATTATAATGCCAAATAAAAACTACCTATTTCTGCTATTGCTATTTGTTTCCTCAGTTGGAATAAACGCTCAAAACAACACTAGTTCTCCATACAGCCAATTTGGCTTGGGCGAAAGGCAATACAATCCGTTTCTACAAAACTCTGGAATGGGTGAATTAGGAACAGGAATAAGATTATCAAACGGGTTTAATGCTTCAAATCCTGCAACGTATAACAATTCAGAGCTTGTAAATTACGAGATTGGCGTATTTGGGACATTTGCTCAACAATCTGACGGGGTAAATTATCAAAACACTGTAAATGCAGGACTTAGTCACTTTGCAATATGTTTACCCTTGGGTAAAAAAGGCGGTTTGTCATTTGGCCTTTTGCCTTATAGCAGATTAGGCTACGAAATAAGCGAAGAAGTTGTGGTTCCAGAATATGGGAAGTCTACAACAAGTTATCTAGGTGATGGTGATATTTCACAGTTTTACGTTGGTTCTGCATTAAAACTAGGCAGTGCATTAAGTATTGGTGCTAATGTCTCTTATTATTTCGGAAGTTTAAACAGATCTAGAACTTCAGAATTTGATACAAGCTCAAATATTTTACACTTACGATCAGTTGATAAAGACGCTATAGGCGACTTAAGTTTTAACTACGGTCTACAATATGTTATTGAAAAAGGAGAAGGAAAAGCACTTAAAAAGTATGTTTTCGGCTATTCAGGAGCGCTTAAGTCAGGATTAAAAACAAGTAAAACAGTTTACACTGAAAGGTATTACAAAAGCGGATCCGTTGACATTCTAGTAGATAGCATCTATATAAATATTAGTGATGATCAAACTGTAACCTTGCCAAGTTACCATAGCATTGGATTTTCATATGAGAACAAGAAAATAATTGGAGGTTTTGACTTTTCGCTTATAAATTGGGCGGAAGTAGAAGACAGTGACAATAGTAAGATAAAACTACAAAACACCTATAGAGTAGCAGCTGGAATGCAAACTAAAGGGCAATTACAGAGAACTGGCAACTACCTTAAAAGTATAGTAACTAGAGTTGGAGTAGGATATTCACCCGGATATTTAAACGTTAACAACTTTTTGATATCAGAGAAGTATGCAACCATTGGATTTGGATTCCCTCTAATAAAATCTGCATCCTTTTTAAACTTGGGCGTTAAATACTCACAGGTTGGAACTGTAAAGAATAATTTAGTTAAGGAAGATATAATAAGCGTAAGTTTCGGACTTACAATTAGTGACAAATGGTTTGTAAAACGTCAATATGATTAGAAATATGAAAAGAGCAACTTTATTAATTATCTTATTTTGTAGCACTTTTTTCACAACAGCTTTTGCTGGCCCTGAAAAAAGCGATAGTGTTAAAACATTAGAGATGGTTTCTTTATACCGTCAATATGTTAAGCAAAACAATATTCCTGATGCGATTAATTCGTGGAGGTGG
The DNA here is from genome assembly GCA_047632595.1 of Sphingobacteriales bacterium. Lineage (GTDB taxonomy): Bacteria > Bacteroidota > Bacteroidia > Sphingobacteriales > Sphingobacteriaceae > JBLIDK01. The sequence continues at coordinate 20,674 of JBLIDK010000006.1, read as the reverse complement.
GTGTTTTTAAATGCTCCTGAGTTTAGAGAGTTTACTTATACAGATGGAACTGGTAAAGTTGTTCCATTTATGATTAACAATGCAAGTAGTGATGAGTTGAAAGAAAAATTGATTGACACCTTATTTATGGTTTATGATCAACGAATTCAATATTTTCAAAAAGAAGGATATGTTTCAGGTCGTAAAGCTTATGATATGGTTAGATATAGACCGGGTAATTCAGAAGAGATTTTAAACCTATTCGCTAAATCACTTGAATTACAAGGAAACAAATATGAGTACTTTATTATCTCGCCTTATTTTCAATCAATGGTTATTGCCTATAAAAAGGGAAATAAAACCAAAGAGGAAGTTTTAGATCTTTACTTAAAGTTTTCAGATGTAATTGATATCAACGTTAGTGGAGGCTCAAAATACTCTAGCCAATATACAAATGCAAAAAACGCAATAGATGGCGATCTTTCGGGTATTATAGAAAGTTGCGAAGAAGTAGTTGAATTATACAAGCCAGCATTTGATAAAGATCCAAGTAATGAAAAGTTGTGGGATGTTGTTTACAACATCATGGCTAGTAAGAAATGCTATAGTTCTAACCTGTTTTCGGATGTAGCAACAAAGAAATTTACTAAAGCACCTTCTGCAGATTTAGCTCACAATATTGCATTAGCGTATCAAGATGCTGGTAAAATAGGACTGGCTATAGATTACTTTGAAAAAGCAATTGCTCAAGAAACTGATCCAGGTAAACAAGGAACGTACAATTTAGAGTTGTCAATTTTAGTTTTCTCAAAGCAAAAAAATTATCCAAAAGCTCGTACTTATGCAAGGGAAGCACAAAAACTAAGACCTGATTGGGGATTGCCTTTAATTATTATAGGTGACATTTACTTGCAATCTGCAGCATCATTTTCTGATGAGAAAGATAAATGGGGAGCTTATTGGGCATCATTTGATAAATATCAAAAAGCTAAAAGTGTAGACCCTGAAGTAACAGAAATGGCTCAAGGCAAAATGAACACAGCAGCGGCTTACTTTCCCGATTCAGAAAGAGGTTTTTTCAATGGCCTTGAAAAAGGTAGCAAATTTAGTTCTTCAACATGGATTGGTGAAAGCACAGTAGTTCGATTTAGAAATTAAAAACTCCGACAACTGAATTGGTCTGCTCGTTAGAGAGGTTTTTATGCGCTATACATTTTACATATTCTTAATAATAGTTGGCTTAGCAAGTTGCCAGACGGAAGTTGTAGATATTAATGTTTTAGAGGCTGCAATGAACAGCATTCCTGTTGAAACCAGTAAAAATATTGAAATCATTTACAGTGACTCTGCTATAGTTCGGGCAAAACTAACTAGTCCGCATTTAGACAACTACAAAGTTGAGAACCCCTACAACGAAATGCCCGAAGGGCTAACAGTTTTGTTTTATACTCCAGAATTGGAAATAGAGAGCACCCTAACTGCTAATTACGGAATTCGCTATATTGACCAAGGAGTTGTAGAAGTAAAGGATAATGTAATTGTTGTTAATAAAAAAGGGGAGAAATTAAATACAGAGCGTTTGCTCTGGGACGAAAACACAAAACGCATCTTTTCGGATAATTTTGTTAAAATCACAACTAAGGAAGAAATTATTTTAGGAGAAGGATTTGAATCAGATCAAAATTTTTCTTCCTATAAAATTTTCAAAATAAAAGGCACTATTAGTATAGCTGACAGCGCTTTCTCTGATTAGCTTAGAAAACCAAAAAAAACTTAACTCTTTTTTTTAATACTTATTTCTTATTTTTAGATTTGAGCGAACTAAATTCAATACAAATTTGGGTATTCAACACAAGCATTTAATTCTTATAGCACTAGCTATTAGCTTAGTAAGCTGTGCTTCTGCGCAAACAATTCGCGGTGTCATAAAAGACAAAGTATCCGATGAGTTACTTTTCGCTACATCTATAGTAGAAAAAGGAACAAATAACGGTACAACTACTGACATAAACGGGCGCTTTGAGATACGAGTTAATGGTACGCCCGCAATTTTGCAGGTTTTTTATTTAGGTTATGCCAATAAGGAAATTCCTATTGCCAGTGGGCAAACTTTTGTCGAAATAAAACTGGAAGAAAACTCAATAATGGGTGAGGAGGTTGTGGTTTCAGCATCCAGAATTAGTGAAAAACTTCAAGAATCTCCTGTAACAATTGAGCGTTTAGGAATTCAGGAAATAAAAGAAACTCCAGCTGCAAATTTTTATGATGGTTTGGCAAATTTAAAAGGTGTAGATTTTACTTCAGCTAGTTTAGCTTTTAAAGTAATTAACACTAGAGGTTTTAATAGTACTGCCCCGGTAAGAACTTTACAGGTTATTGATGGAATGGACAACCAGGCTCCAGCATTAAACTTCTCGTTAGGAAATTTTCTTGGAGCCAATGAAATTGATGTTAGAACCGTTGACATTGTAGTAGGAGCAAATTCAGCAACATACGGCCCTAATGCTTTTAACGGAGTTATAGATATTCAAACTAAAGATGCGTTCCAATACCCCGGACTAACAGTGCAGGTTAAAGGAGGCTCTAGAGAGCTGTTTGATGGAGCAATAAGGTATGCAAAGCCGTTTTACAATAATAAGGCAGCAATTAAACTAAATGCCGCTTATTTAAGAGCTGACGACTGGGTTGCTGGAAATCTTGACCCCACTGAAGGTTCGGTTAATGGCCCGAACACGAACGCAGGATATGATGCGGTTAATATTTATGGTGATGAAAGCCGATTTGAATTCACCCAAGGGTTGTTGAATGTAGCACAACGAACAAAATTTGGAGACACCAGTTTTTCTGTTTACAGAACTGGATATAATGAAATTGATGTTGCAGATTACGATACACGGAATTTAAAATTGAACGGCACAGTATATTATAAATTAACCCCAGATATTACCGCTAGTTATTTCTACAATTTTGGTACAGGAACCACGGTATATCAAGGAGAAAACAGACTAAGTATAAACAATGTGTTATTTCAACAACACAAAGGAGAAGTTAAAGGAAAGCGATTCTTTATTCGTGGCTACAAAACTATTGAAGATGCAGGTGATTCATATGACGTTGTTTTTACCGCAAATAAATTGTTAGAGGAATCTAAAAGTTTAGGAGATTGGAACAGACACTTTATTCGTGGTTTTAGAGGCTATATGGATAGCACTAGTGCTCCTACACAAGGAACAAACGAATATGACCAATGGATGGAAGAAGGCCAGTTGAATGCAAGAAATTTTGCCGACACCTTCACAGCGAGTGGGGCTTTTCAAAAGTATTACGTGCCAGGTACTGAACGTTATGATGAAGCCTTTAATAAAATTATTTCTAATTCATCATTTTTAGATGGTGGGTCTCGTTTTCAAGATAATTCTTCTTTAAAACACCTTCAAGGGGAATATAACCTTAATCCAAGTGCGCTTATTGATGGTTTCCCGAAAGATTTTAGAGTTGGAGGTTCAATTAGACAATACAACCCACGTTCTGAAGGAACTATTTTTAGCGATACTCTACTTATAAATCCTGATGGTTCCACTTCAGAAAACCTTATAAAGGTTAGAGAGCTTGGCGTATATATAAATACCAATAAAGAATTATTCGATGAAAGGTTAAATCTAATTGCAAGTGTTCGATCAGATTATCACAGCAATTTTGACCCCAATATTTCACCCTCTTTTTCTGCGGTAATTAAACCAACACAAAACAACACTTTTAGAATTACTGCTTCATCTGCAATTAGAAATCCAACTTTAATAGATCAGTATCAATATTATAATTTAGGACAAGTTTTATTAATTGGAAACATTGCTGGAGATTCTTTAATTCTTTTGCAGGATTATTTAAACAACATTACCTCAAGTCAACCTGATACTTTGTTATCATATATTACTCCGGTTAAACCAGAAAAAGTAAAAACTATTGAGTTTGGGTATAAAGGCATTTTATTTAAAAGGCTTTACACTGATGTAAGTTATTACTACAGTTCTTACAAAGACTTTTTGGGAACCGTTATAGCAGTGGTTAGTCCGACAGAAAATGGCAATCAATTTCCACCTGATGTTAGGCGCCTTGCAACCAACTCTAAAACAAAAGTGACTACTCAAGGGTTTAGTATAGGCCTGAACTACTACTTTTTAGATAAGTACTCAGTTTCTGGAAACTATACGTTTACAGAATTAACAAAACAAGATGAGAGTGACCCATTAATCCCAGCTTATAACACACCTAGAAATAAATTTAACCTAGGTTTTGGTGGACGAAATGTCTACAAAAAACTTGGATTTCAAGTTGGATATAAGTGGGTACAGAGCTTTAGATTTGAAGGTTCTCCTCAATTTACTGGAGGAATTGACTCTTATTATTTGATTGACGCTCAAATAAACTATCAAATTACTGCGTTAAGAACAACAGCAAAAATTGGTGTTTCTAACGTTTTAAACAATCAACACTATGAAGTATATGGTGGGCCTTTAATTGGCCGTTTAGCCTATATTTCATTAAATTATGAAATAAACAAGTTTTAAATATATTTGAAATGAAAAAATTAACAACTTTATTCTTATTATTTTTTGTAAGCTTTTTCTTAAACGCTCAAACGCGTTATGTAGATGAAACTTTTTCTGAACATGTTCTTACTTCGAACATAAAGTATGGCGAAAACATAGATGTAAATGGGCAAAATGATGAGGTGTTTTTTGATTTATATCAACCTTCAGGCGATACCGATGATGACAGAATTTTGTTGATTGTTGCTCATGAAGGTGGATTTATTGGTGGTGCGAAAACTGATGCTGAAGTAATAGCTTTTTGTGAGAAAATGGTTAAAAAAGGCTATGTAGTAGCTGCAATGGAATACAGAAAAGGATGGGTTCCTGGACTTACAGCAGAAGAGAACGCTAGAAGAATTGTACCTGCATTATGGAGAGCAATGCAAGATGGTAAAGCTATAGTTCGATTCTTTAGAAAATCTGTAATTGCTGATGGAAATCCTTATGGCATAGATAAAGACAAAATTGTTGGAGGAGGATTTGGAGCAGGATCTTATATTTTTATTCACAATGAATACTTTGACCTAAGTGAAGAGTTTAATATAGACAAGGTAAAGGACACCGATGGTTCTCCTTTAATTGATACTGTTGCATTAGGCTCTTTTGAAGGAACAACTGGCTCACCTGGTTATGATTGGAGATCTCAGATACTTTTTAACTACGGTGGTGCAATTGGCGACACGTTGTTTTACACTAAACAAAAAGATGACATCTATACACCTATTATCTCTTGCCACGGTACTGCAGATCAAACCACGCCATTTGGAACTGATATTGTATTCGCAAGAGGGACATTACCTGTTTTAGAAGTTAGTGGTAGCTATGAGATTGCAAGAATGCAAGAAAAATTCGATCTCCCTAGGTTCAAAACTGTAACAAGTGACGGGTTTCCAATCCAAGAAATTGACGATCCTAATTCACGCTTTAGCCCATTAGTAATATATGATAAAGGAACCTTTGCTTTTGTTGGACAAGATTATCAACCATGGGTAAATGACCCAACCAATGGCGGTAGTGATAACAATGCAACAGCTGCAAAATATATCGATTCTATAACCACTTATACCGCACATAGAATTAACGACTTTTTCTTTGCTGGAGTAGCGCCAACTGCTTTGTTTTCTATTAGTTCTAGTAATTTAGAAATACAATTTAACAATCTTAGTTCTGGTATTATAGCTAGTGTAAAATGGACATTTGGAGATGGCGAATCAAGTACAGAAACTGACCCTCTTCATACTTATGCAGCAGATGGTACTTATGAAGTTTCTTTAGTTGCTTTTAACGATTTTGGTAGTGATACAAACACACAAACAATTGAGGTGTTCCCTGTGGGAATTGCGAATAATTTAGCAAAGGACTTGAATTTCACTTTAAGTCCAAATCCTTCAACAGGAAGTTTTCAGGTAACTCTTTCAATAATTCCTGAACCACTTAATCTTGAAGTACTAGATATAAATGGTAGAATTCTTTCAACTCAGGTAATTACTAATTCCAACACATTTGTTAATACAGATTTATCGGAAGGTGTTTATTTAGTGAAGGTTTATGGCGATTCTTTTGCCATAACGCAAAAGCTAGTAATTAGATAGTTTCAGAAAGGTTCTGTCTATTTTCTTTTATTTTTTTCTTCCTGTTGGTTAAGTAAACCCCTAGGAGAATTAATGCCATCCCAATAACTTGTACAAAGCCTAAGGGTTCACCATCAATAACACCCCAAAAAAGGGCTACTATGGGAATTAAGTAGGTTACTGACGAAGCAAATACAGGATGTGTGGTTTTGATAAGCTTATTGAAAATTACAATCGCGAAAGCAGTACCTACTGCACCAAGAATTATAGTATAAATTAAAGCTCGAACACTTTCGTCATCCTGAACCATGATGGTTGCAAAATCAGTAAAACCGAAAATAAAAACCCCTGAAGCTATCCCCACCATTAAAAAACTAATACTTGAAATCGCCAACGAAGGCACTTCTGCTAAATAGTACTTAATGAAATTAATATTCAACCCATAGCATAGGGTTGCAATGATGACGTAGAGCCCGTAGGTGTAATTTGGATCATATGAGCCACCAGGTTTAAGAAGAATCAATAAAATAGCACCAGCCATGCCTAAAAACACTCCAGCTAGCCTTCTTAAATTAAAAACGTCTTTAAAAAACAGTATGCCTATTACTAATGCAAATATTGGAACTGTAGAGTTCAACACGCCAACAGTTGAACTGTCTAATACCGTTTGAGCCTTTGTAAATAAAAATGCGGGGATAAAGCTTCCTAACAATCCTGATAAAGAGATTAACCAAAATTGTTTTTTAGTTACTTTGTTTATTTTTGGAATAGCTAGAGGCAAAAGGAAAAGACAAGCAACTAAAATTCTTAGAGCAGCAACCTGAGTGGAGGAATAGGCGAAAAGGCCATATTTCATTAAAATAAATGAACTCCCCCAAATGGCGGCAAGCAGAATAAGCGTTAAATAGGTGATTAATTTTCCTTTTTCCATATTAATTGTTGCAATATTATCGAATAATTATGTCAACTGAATATCTAATTGGAATTTTAACCTTTGCTATGTTACTTTAGAGTTAAATTTACAACTTGTTTTTACCGGTAAACACATATCTCAATACGCCCATTGAATTTCTAAAAGGGGTAGGTCCTAAAAGGGCGGAAATGTTGCATCAAGAAATTTTTGCCCGCACTTACGGAGAATTTTTGTGTCATTTCCCTTTTAGGTATGTTGACCGAACAGAAACTTCTAGCATAAAAGATATTAAGGACCCAAATGAATCGGTTCAAATTAAAGGAAAATTAGGAGCTTTTGAAGAGGTAAGGCAGCGAAATGGAAAACGCTTAATTGCCAGCTTTCATGATGAAACAGGACATGTTAAACTAAATTGGTTTCAGGGCGGAAAGTGGATAAAAGAACGACTTATACCAGGTCAAACTTATCTGGTTTATGGTAAGCCCAGTATTTTTAGAAATCAGATTACCTTTATTCATCCAGAGGTTGAAGCCTTAAATAGCACCACCTCTGAACAAGAGTCTTTTTTACAAGCTGTTTATCCTACTACAGAAAAATTAAGAGCGTTCTACTTAGATTCAAAAGGCATTTTAAAACTACAAAAACAGCTTGTGCCTGAGGCAGCAAAAAACATACCTGAATGCTTCCCGGAAGAACTAATCAAAAAATACAAGTTTATTTCAAGGTCAAGAGCGTTTTATACTATACATCTGCCTAAAACAAATAGGGACATAAAAGAAGCCTTAAGGCGACTTAAATTTGAAGAGTTTTTCTTTATTCAATTGCGATTATTGTTGCAAAAAGTTCGTCGACTTTCAAAAATAGAAGGCCATATTTTTTCTGAAGTAGGTGCTGTTTTTAATACTTTTTATTCTGATGTTTTGCCTTTTGAGTTAACCGACGCTCAAAAACGGGTAATTAAAGAAATTCGTGCCGATGTTTTGCATGGAAAACAGATGAATAGGCTTTTGCAAGGTGATGTTGGTAGTGGAAAGACAATTGTAGCCTTATTGACTATGCTTTTGGCAAAAGACAATGGTTTCCAGTCTGCAATAATGGCGCCGACAGAAATTCTTGCACAGCAGCATTATGAGTCTATTGCAGGTTATTTAGAAACTTTGCCTGTAAAAGCTCACCTTTTAACTGGCTCAGCAAATGCCGCAAAACGGAGAGAAATTTTAGCAGATGTTGAGGATGGCAGTTGTGATATTTTGATTGGTACCCATGCCATTTTAGAAGACAAAGTAAAGTTTAAAAACTTAGCCATGGTGGTAATTGACGAGCAGCACCGATTTGGCGTAAAACAACGAGCCAAATTGTGGGCAAAAAACACCAAGCCTCCTCATATTTTGGTGATGACTGCAACGCCAATTCCAAGAACTTTGGCAATGACTGTTTATGGTGATTTAGACACAAGTGTTATTGACACACTTCCCCCAGGAAGAAAAGAAATAAAAACAGTTCATTATTACGACAGTCACCGACTTAGAATGATGGGTTTTTTGAAAGAACAAATAGCCCTTGGACTACAAGCTTATATTGTCTATCCGTTAATTGAAGAGTCGGCTAATATGGACTACAAAGATTTAATGGATGGTTACGAAACCATACTACGGGATTTTCCTAGACCTAAATACCAAGCAAGCATTGTTCATGGCAAAATGAAAGCCGAAGACAAGGAACGAGAAATGAAGCGCTTTAAGGATGGGAAAACCCAATTAATGGTTGCCACCACAGTTATCGAAGTGGGTGTTGATGTGCCAAATGCGAGTGTAATGGTAATTGAAAGTGCCGAGCGTTTTGGCCTAAGTCAACTGCATCAACTTAGAGGAAGAGTTGGACGGGGTGCTGATCAAAGTTATTGCATTTTAATGTCAGGTGGAGCATTAGGGCAAGAAGCCAAAAAGCGTATTTCAACCATGTGTGCTACTTCTGATGGATTTAAAATTGCTGAAGTAGATTTAGAAATAAGAGGTCCAGGTGAAATGCACGGCACTATGCAAAGCGGAAAACCAGAAATGCAGTTAGCACATATTCTTAACGACTCTCCCATATTGGTTGAAGCAAGAAAAACTGCTCAAGAAATATTAACGAACGACCCCTTTCTTAAAAAACCCGAACACCAAGCGTTGCGGTCACTTTTAGTAGCAGAAAACAAGAAAAAAGGTAATTTCAGCAGAATTAGCTAATTACTTATCTAATAGAATAGCGAAAATTAAAGGGGCTACAATTGTTGCATCCGATTCGATAATAAACTTAGGCGTTTCAATGCCCAATTTACCCCAGGTTATTTTCTCATTTGGAACGGCGCCAGAGTACGAACCGTAACTTGTAGTGCTATCACTAATTTGACAGAAATAACTCCATAATGGCACCTCTGTGCGTTTCAAATCTTGGTGAAGCATTGGAACTACACATATTGGAAAATCGCCAGCAATACCTCCACCAATTTGGAAAAAGCCAATCTGCTTATCCTTTGTTGCTTTCGTATAGTATTCAGCCAATTCCATCATGTATTGAATACCACCCTTTACGGTATGAACATTTTTAATGTCGCCATTGATATTATGGGCTGCAAAAATGTTTCCTAGAGTTGAATCTTCCCATCCAGGCACAAAAATTGGTAAGTTCTTTTTGGCTGCAGCCAAAAGCCAACTGTTTTTAGGATCTATTTGATAGAATTTCTCCAATTTCCCATCAAGTAAAACTTTATAAAAAAATTCGTGAGGAAAATAAGCCTTCCCTTCTTTTTCTGCATCTTGCCAAGCGGTAACCATCACATCTTCCATTCTTCTCATTGCTTCCTCTTCAGGAATACAAGTATCAGTAACTCGGTTAAGATGTCTTTCTAGCAGTTTTTGCTCATCTTCTGCAGTTAAATCTCTGTAGTTTGGAATACGCTCGTAATGATCGTGCGCTACTAGATTAAAAATGTCTTCTTCAAGATTTGCACCAGTACAAGTAATTGCATGAATTTTATCTTGGCGAATCATTTCAGCTAATGAAATTCCTAATTCTGCCGAACTCATTGCCCCAGCAAGAGTAACCATCATGTGGTTCCCTTTTTCCAATTGAGCAATATATCCATCAGCAGCATCAATTAATGCTGCTGAGTTAAAATGCAAGAACTCTTTTCTTAAAAATTCTGAAATTTTCATCCTTATTCTCCCTTAAAAACTGGTTTTCTTTTCTCTAAAAATGCAGTTGTACCTTCAATAAAATCAGGCGTTCCAAAGCAGTCTCCAAAAGCTTTTTGCTCTTCTTTGTATCCATCTTTTGATGAATCAAATCCTGCATTAATTGCACTAATTGCAGCCTTATGAGCAACTGGTGAATGACGCATAATTTTCTTTGCGATATCTTCACAAAATGTTAGCAATTCTTCGGGTGTTGTAACGTGATTTACTAAGCCAAATTCACAAGCTTTTGCGGCATCAATCATTCCTGCCGTAAGAATCATTTCCATTGCTCTTCCTTTACCAATTAGTTGAGGCAAGCGCTGAGTTCCTCCATATCCTGGAATTACTCCTAACGACACTTCTGGCAAGCCAAGTTTGGCATTATCTGAAGCAACACGCATATGGCACGACATTGCTAGTTCTAATCCACCACCTAGAGCAAAACCATTTACAGCTGCAATTACCGGTTTAGGACCATTTTCAATAAAGTCAAAAAGCAGTTCGTGGCCTTCTTTAGCTAATTTTTGTCCATCGGCAGATGAAAAATGTGCAAATTCTGAAATATCTGCTCCAGCAACAAAAGCTTTGTTACCAGCTCCAGAAAGAATAATAGCTCTAACCTCTTTATCTGCAAAAGCATCTGTAAAGGCAGAATTTAACTCCTTTATAGTAGCCTTGTTTAAGGCGTTTAATTTAGGTTCTCTATTAATAAATATGGTGGCTACTCCACCGGTTTTTTCTACTAGAATGTTATCGAACGACATAATTATTTTATTAGTTTATCAGCCAATGTTTGAGGCTCAAAATACGCTTTTTTCCGAATAGCAAGAGAGTAAATGTTTATCCAAAGTGAAAAATCATAACCCTTATCAAGCAATGTAATTTCTGTTTCCCCCCATTGCCAGGTATATACTTTTAAATCATCAATAGGCTTTGGCGAGTTGAGCGATTCCTTTACATCAGGCTCTCCATATTCTTTGGTGTAATTGGCAACTACAGCCTCCAAATCACTGCGTTTAACATCGAAACCTATTTCCATTAATTCATTTTCGAAAAAACGGAGGTTAACAACAATAGGAACTATTTTTGGCACAAAACTTAGGCTTTCATTATAGCCACACGTTGTAAATTGGGCATCAACAAATGAAACATTACAGTTTTGTAATCCAGCAATTTTGCTTTTGGAAGTCCCCCATTTCATTTTACCATATCCCTTTTTGGTTGGTTGTGAAAACACACTCAAACCAATTGAAATTAAGGTGACGAATATGGCAAGTCTCAACTTCAACTACGCCAAATTTTTAAAGTTAGCAACCGCATAGTTTAATCTCGAAACCACTTTGTCTTTTCCAAGCAATTCAGCTACTGCAAATAACGAAGGCCCGCCAGCAATACCAGAAATGGCAACTCTAAATGGTTGTTTCATTGAACCAGGATTCACCTCCAACTCTGCAGCAACTGCATTAAACGCTTCGTCCATTTTCTCTTCAGAAAAATCCGTTAAGCCATTAAAACTTTCCGCTAATTTTGTGAAAAATGTCTCTGCTTCTGGCTTCCATTTCTTTTTAATCACCTTTGCATCGTATTCTTTAGGCTCTTGAAAAAAGTAATCTCCTAATGACCAAAAATCATTTATAAAAGTTGCTTTTTCTTTAATCAATTCACACACTTTTTCCGTGTATTCTTGAGTTGCAGTTACGTTATTTTCGTCCAATGCTTTTTTAAACTCTAAAGCTAAATCAGCATTTGGCTTATTTCGAATGTACTGTTGATTGTACCATTTCGTTTTATCAGCATCAAATTTTGCACCGTGCTTGTTCACTCTTTCCAGAGTAAATGTTTCAATTAATTCTTCAATCGTAAACAATTCTTGTGGAGTTCCTGGGTTCCAACCTAACATAGCCAACATGTTAATGAAGGCTTCTGGTAAATAACCTTCTTCTCTGTATCCTGTAATTATATTCTTGGTTTCAGGATCTGTAAATTGTAGAGGGAAAACAGGAAATCCTAAACGATCACCATCTCTTTTACTCAACTTTCCGTTGCCATCGGGCTTTAGAATTAATGGTAGGTGAGCAAATTCAGGCATAGTATCTTCCCAACCTAAATATTTATATAAAAGAACATGTAATGGTGCACTAGGAAGCCATTCTTCGCCACGAATAACGTGTGAAATATCCATTAAATGATCATCCACCACATTTGCTAAGTGGTAGGTTGGCATTCCGTCAGATTTGAAAAGCACCTTGTCATCCATTTGAGAGGAGTGAAAAACAACCCAGCCTCTAATTCTATCTTTTACTCTAACTTCTTCTTTACGTGGAATTTTTATTCGGATTACATATGGTTCGCCCGCATCCATTTTACGTTTCACCTCATCTTCTGGAAGAGTCAATGAGTTTTTCATGGTTTCACGTGTAACATAGTTGTACTGAGGTGAAGCAACTTTAGCATTCTTTAAACGCTCACGCATTTCCGTTAGCTCTTCAGAAGTATCAAAAGCATAGTAAGCAAAACCATCTTTTACTAGTTGGTCAGCGTATTGACGATACATGTCTTTACGCTCAGATTGGCGATAGGGTCCACAGTTCCCGGACTTATTAATTCCTTCATTAGGAACTAAACCAACCCACATTAATGAATCTACTATGTACTGCTCTGCCCCTTCAACATAACGAGCTTGATCTGTATCTTCTATTCGAAGTATGAAATCACCGTTATTTTGTTTGGCAAAAAGGTAATTGTATAAGGCTGTTCGTACTCCACCCATGTGAAGTGAACCTGTTGGACTTGGTGCAAAACGCACTCTAACTTTTCTTTCCATAATAGCCTGCAAATATAGGGGCAATTGAATTAAATGGGGAAGGATTTCAGTATTTCACTGACCTATGAAGAAATTATTGAAAACAATGGCAAAAAGCTTAGTCCATTTCGATAACTAATTTGCCTTTTACTTTTCCATTTTCCATGTCATCAAAAGCGGAAATTATTTTAGAAAAAGGTCGAACACTGTCAACCGTTGGTACAATTTTATACTTGTCTACAAACTCCACCATGTTGGCGAAATCTCTGTCGCTACCCATAGTTGAACCCAGTAATCTAATTTGCTTCCAAAAAATGCTTTGAATGTTTAGTTTATTTGGAGCCCCTGCAGTTGCACCGTAACTAACAATTGTTCCGCCATAATTCGCAAGAGAAATTAGGCTATTTAACCCATCTCCGCCTGCACTGTCTATTGCAACTTCAAAGGCCCCAAATTGATCTTTTAGTTGCCTGGCCCAATTATGTTCTTTGTAATTTACTCCACCTTTGGCTCCTGCTTTAATGGCACTTTTTATGTTCTTATCGCTACTTGAAGTGACATAAACCTCTGCCCCAACTGCTAAGCAAAATTGTAAAACAAATTGAGAAACGCCCCCTCCAACACCAGTAATCAAAACTTTAGTGCCCTTTTCAACGCAACCTTGAGTGAAAGTTGCTCGGTAGGCTGTTAAGCCTGCAAGGGGCAGTGCTGCAGCTTGAGTTGAGCTTAGGTGCTTAGGTTTTAAGATAAGTCTGTCTTCTTCTACAATTAAATATTCAGAAAAAGTGCCAGGACTTGGCATACCTAAAATGGTGTACTCTTCTGATTGACTTTTCTCATTATCACCCCAAAACTGATTTGGGTTAATGATTACTTCCGCATCCTTAAATTCAGAGTATTCATAATCAGAAACGCTTACAACAACTCCACAACCGTCAGAACCTAGAATAGAGTTTTCTCTGATTTTGGCATATTTCCCTTGCTTAATCCACAAGTCTCTGCGATTTAAAGCGGCAGCATTAATTTTTATTAACGCTTGGCCATCTTTCAATTTATCAGGCAATTCATAGGTTCCTATCTCAATATTTCCTGCCGATTTTAAATAAAGAGCCTTTGCCAATGCCGATGTTCTATCTTTCACAATATTCTTTTAGTGCAACCAAGGAGCTGTCCAATTGTGGGCCAGCCATTTTTTCTGCCATAAGTCCGTAATACTTATACATTACATTATTACCAACTTGCATTTGGTCAATAAATGTAACGTGTATTCCTTCTGAGGTTGAATCAACTTCAATAATGCCCCACATTTTAAACTCGCTTCCTTCAATATCCATTTCGTAACCAATTTTTTCCATTGGGACACTAGTTGTTACAGTAAACAACACTTCAGGTTGACCTTGAGCTCGTAAAGCGGCTTTAGCACCTTCTCCACTTTCAGGACCAGTATAAGTTAAAGCAACATTTGCTTCTTCGGGCGGTGCAGGCATCCAATTTTCCCACAACTTAGGAGAATTTAATTGAGTCCAAACTTCTGTTTGAGATGCCTTAATAGTAATTGACCTTTTTATCTCGTGTTCAGAAGGCAGGAAAAACGATATTACTATCGCCAATCCCATTATTCCTAAAATTGTAAAAAGTATCGTTCTTAAAACCTTCATTCAGAGTTATGCGCTAAGTTTTACTGTTCTAGTAACCGAGTTAAATGGTCCTTCAATAAGATTCCCTTCAGCGTCAATTAATTCTAATTTAATAGTTACCTCACCCATTGGTAAACCTTCCATAAAATAAGGCTGCCATTTGTCTAAAATAAACTCTTGACCCATAATAGTAGCACGTACTTTATTTCCATCAGGAGATAGATCGGTATTTGCTAAGAAGAAATCAAGCAATACTTTTTTGGTGTCATCTCCCGTGTATTCTCCTTTTGGGCGACTGTAAAACATGTGTGCTGTGCTTAAATCTGCTGGCTTGTAATCTTTTGGCTTTTCTCCCACATAAAACTGATCTAAAACATAAGCGTCTTTTGTTTTAATACTTTCGTGATACGAACGAGAAAGAAACGATAGTAAAATATAAGGTCCAGGCTTCAACACATGGTCAAACTTTGTGTCGTATTTAGCTAAGTAAGGTTCGTTGTTTAAAATCACATGAATGTGCTGTCCTTTTGATGAGTTGGCGCAATGCTTCATTTCTGCATCATCGGTTTGGGTCGTTAGGGTGTAATCTGCAACGGTATATTCAAATTTTACCGTGGTATCTTTTACCAATCCTTTTGGATTTACAAGACCAAGTTTTGCGGTAGGAAATTCAGGTGAAGCAACAGGAGAGATGGAAATGGTGCTTTTTTCAGTTTCTTCAGATTTCTTTTCTTCTGCTTTTGGAGTGCATGAGGTTATTAAAAAGACGAATGCAAATATTGGTGATAATAGATTTTTCATAGTATTTTTATTTTCGATTCTAAGTTATGAATGAAGTTGGAATAAAAAAAGTTGAAAGGTTAAACAATAGCGTATGGCTAGTAGAAAGTTGACTTATTTCTACTTTACAACTTTATACTAAATGTAAGCACCCAACCATAGACAGTCATTTCGAACGAAGAGAGGAACCTTCCTTAAGGTGTGCAATATCTTTATTAAAAACAAGATATCATAAATCTTCACGGAGATTGATTTAAGTGGCCTTTTGACTATTCTCCGCTATTATGTCTATCGTATAACTGAAGGTGGGTTTCTCCCTGCATCCCGACGCCTATCAGGTCAGGGCTTTAGCTCTAATTGCTATTTTAATTCCATTATAAATCCGAGTCGAAATGACCTACTAGTATGGGGGCTTATGGCATTAAAGCTTGCAAGACTTCGAAGAGCACCTTGTTGGGACAAAAACAGACACGCGATGCAACGGCCCGCATGTTTTTACAAACAAAAAAAGCCGATAAACTAAGTTTATCGGCTTGGTATTACTTGGAATAAATATTACTCATCTTCAGCTTCTAAAAAGCTGGTAAGCATCCATACATCTTTTTCCATGTTTCTTAAAAATCCTGTTAGCATATCTGCTGTTCCGTCATCACCAGATTCCGCTGCCAATTTAATTGTTTCACGAAGGGGCATTAATATGTCTTGGCAGTTTGAAAGAACATGTGAGCAGCTTTCAATTGAGTCGAACACATTTGATACACTTTCTATTTCACTGTGACTCACAAATTCTTCTAAGGAATGTAAAGGCACAAAGCCTACCATCAATACACGTTCTGCTAATTCATCAATTTCTGATGCAACGCGAGTGTATAAGGCTTCAAATTTATCGTGTAAAGTGAAAAAATGTTCGCCTTTAATATTCCAATGAAAGCCTCTAAGATTTTGGTAAAACACCTGATAAGAAGCTAATAATACATTTAAGCCTTCTGCAGTTAATTCCGCTTTCGACTCGTCCAATTGTATTCCAGTGTTCATTCTAGTTTCAATATTCTTGATATCCATAGTGTTTTCTAATATTAAAATGTGATTTAAAATTGTTTAGTTAAGTATACTATGAGTATAACACTTTCATTTTAAAATTGTTTACTTTAGATTTCTATAGAATCAGAAATCATTTATGAAAAAATCAGAAAAATCGTTCAACATAAAAGCAATGCACTGGGTTAACCGAATTGCTATTACTGTTTTTGTTGCTGGATTGATTTACAAACTGTTAGATTGGTTTGTATTTAACTAAAAATTTACTTTTTATAAAAGAGTAGAACCAAAATCGGAAGCAAAAACAAATCCGCCAAAAGCGCAAAAAACAAGGTTAGGGTAATTAACAAGCCAATATAGTAGGTGCTTGCAATTGAACTCATAATTAAGGTTAAAAATCCGGAGCACAGAATAAGAGTAGTTACTATTAGCGCCTTACCAGTTGAGATGTAGGTTCTTTTTATAGCGTACACTAACGACTTCCCTTTATTCAACTGTGTCTTCAATTTAGACATAAAGTGTATCGTATCATCAACAGCAATTCCAAAAGCAATGGTGAAAATAATAGATGTTGAGATTTTCATGTCAATACCGAGATAGCCCATTACGGCACCAATCATTACCAAAGGCAATATGTTTGGTATTAAGGCAATAATTATCATTCTGAATGATCTAAATAATATTCCCATTATTAGGGCAACTACACTAAAGGCAATTGCTAAACCAAGCAACATGTTTCTACTTAAATACTCGTTGTTTTTATCAATTAACAACACCATTCCAGTTAAGTGAGGTTTGAAATACTTTTGAGTTTCTTGAGCAATCATAAAAGAATCCAGTTTGGTATTCATTTTCTTGATCTTCTTTCCTCCAAAATCAATCATTTTTCCGCTAAAGCGGATTTTTTGGCCGTCTTCACTAATAATAGCCTTGCTTAATTTTGATTGAGAAACTCTATCAAGAAGTGGTTTTAACTGTTGAAGCTTAGTTTGCTCTAAAGGCACGGTGTAAAAATCTGCTGAACCGCCATTTTGCGCCATGTTTAAAGTGCGAATAATTTGCAAAGGCGAAATCAAGAAGCCAACTCCATAGGTGTTTCTTAAATAATCTTCTACTTCTTGAAATTTCTCAACAACTTCTAAATCCCAAATGCTATAATTGGTGTCAATGTCAAGAACCATTTCAAATGGGCGGTACCCAGAGAAATTCTCTTCAAAAAACAGGTAGTCTTGCTTATGAATATCCTCATCCGACCAATCTTCTAAGAGGTAGTTATTTATTTCGACCTTGTTAAACCCAACAATACAAACGCCAATTAAAACAACCCAAGCGATTAAAATTTTAACCTTATTCCGTATTAAAAATACAAAAGACTTTGCCAATGGCTTATTCCAAAAAACGTTATTGTTTTTGAGCGTTGAGATTTTTGGCTTTTTGGTTAGTAAAAGAACCGCAGGTAACAAAGTAAAAGACAAAAAGAAGGCAATAAACACTCCTATGGCCGCATAGATTCCAAAACCACGAATTGGGCTAATGGTAGAGGTTAATAGAGTCAAAAATCCAATTGATGTGGTCAAAGAAGTTAAAAAAGTGGCAAGTCCAATTTCTTTATAGGCAATTTTAAGCGCTTCGTGTTTTAATTTTCCCCTACGTAGTTCTTCTAAATATTTCTCCACTATATGCACTACATCCGAAAGGCCAACCACAAATAAAATGGTAGGTAAGAGTATGGTCATTAAATTAAGCGAATTACCAATTGCGGCGATAAAGGCTAGTAACCAAAGTACAGTTAAAACAATGATGGTAACAGGAACCCATAGCGCCCAAAAAGATCTAAATGATATGTAAAGAAAAACAAGAAGGAGTCCTAGTGATAAGGAGGCGAAAAGTATAAACTCACGAGTCATTCGCTCAAGAAAATAATACTGCCCTTTCATTTTTCCGGCAATTCTTACCTCTTCAAATCCAGCTGAGTTACTAAGCTTTTCTATCTGTTTTAATAGGGCAATTTCATTGTCTTTGCCAAATTTGCTTTCTGTTTTAATTAATATAGAAACACATTTAGAATCCTCAGAAATAAATGAGTTTATTAAAACTCTAGTTGTAGAAATTCTCGCTGAATCTTTGGTTAAAAACTGTGGATTGCTGAGATTTAGGTAAGGGACTTGAATTGGTCCAAAAAAGCTAATTACAGGATAAGATAAATTAGTTGGTGAGGCTACTGTTTTGATGTACTTAAGCTCTTCTATCTCACTAGTAAGCGAATCGACCTTAGATAAAAACTCTATATTGTAGATTGAAGAGCTGTTTTTAATGCCAATTAAAAGAAAGTCGGTGTCGTTTTCAAACTCTTTTTCAAATTGCATGTAGTAGTCAAGTTCTTTATCTCCTTTTGGAAAAAAGTTCTCAAACTGATAGTCTAACTTTACATAAGGAAGTGCAAAAAGTGCAACAAAAGAAACCACACAAATTAATATGATTGTTAATTTGGCGTATTTTAAACGTATAAATTTGCTCACGGCACTAAATTCAGTTTAAAGATTAAACATTACAACTAAAGCGGTTACTTTTATCGTAAAATAACTAAAAATACTCATTGAAGCTACGAAATTACATATGCATTGGACTTTTAATACTCGTAAGAGTTACGAATTGTGAGGCTCAGCAAGACTCTGTAAAAAATAGTTGGATTGTTTTGGGTGCACCTTTTTATAGCCCTGAAACGTCTTTAGGTGCTGGAATATTAAGTGTGTATTCTTTTAAGTTTAAGAATGAGCCAAAAGATTCAAAGTTGAGTCAAGTTTCATTTAGTGCAGGAGCTACTTTGCTTGGTCAGCTGCTTTTTTATGTGCCTTTTAATATTTATTTGAATGAAGAGAAATTTAATTTTTATGGAGAACTAGGGTTTTATGACTACAGCTATGACTTTTATGGAATAGGAAATGAGGTAGATCCCTTTCAAATTGAAAATTTTAGCGTAATGTATCCGAAAATTCGATTAAATGCCCAAAAACTAATTATACCAAACTTATATATGGGCTTGACTTATTGGTTTGAAAACTATAAGATTAAAGAAGTTGAAGAAGGGCAGCTTCTTGAAAGCGGGGAAATAACAGGAAGCTCAGGTGGCATAACATCGGGGGCAGGGATAACTGCTACTTATGACAATAGGCGTGAAGTTTTTTTTCCTACAAAAGGAGTTTTTGCACAGCTATACACAGTAAGTAACACTGCATTTTTGGGCAGTGATTTCGACTATACAACTATTGAATTTGAAGCTGCAACTTATAAAAAATTAGCAGAAGGAGTCATGGCCTTTCAAACAAAAAACACTTGGATAATAGGCGATGCGCCATTTAACCAACTTGCACAATTAGGGAGCACTAAGCATATGAGGGGCTATTATTTAGGGCGTTATCGCGATAAAAATTATTGGAGTACACAAGCAGAGTATAGAACCGAGCCATTATTTTGGAGAATTGGCTTTGCTGCATTTGCAGGAATTGGTCTAGTGGAGCCAACATGGCAGGACTTTAACATAAAGGATAGTCACGAAGTTTTAGGACTTGGGATGCGCTTGCAATTAGATAAGATTAAAAAAATAAACCTACGAATTGATGTGGCTTTGGGTGACAATGAGGGTCTCCAAAACAAATACCTTCCTGCATTTTATTTAACTTTAGGTGAAGCTTTTTAACAAGTGTAACCAATTTGAAAACAACTACGCGCATTTAGCGCACTACCTAATTATAAAATTAAATTTCAGTTTTGAACTTGGCGTGCCTGAAGGGAAAAGAGAAGACCTCTTTGAATTATTTAATCGAGTACATATTAATCCCAATATTCAAGGAACAGGTATAGCCTTGGCACATTACAAAAAAATAGTGGAGCTTCACCAGAGAAAAATTTGGGTAGAAAGTGAAGTAAATAAGGGGTCTGCTTTTTATTTTCCGTTGAGTTAGAAAGTTTTAAAAAGTTTTTTGCTTCTTTTTCTACTTCAGTTGCATTTAAACTTAGTGCCGAGTCAGTAATTATATTGGCCGTTGCCCATCCTCCTAGAACATACATGCTATTTCTATTAAATTTAAGGTCTTGTTCATGTAGGTAGTTAAAATCTATGTCAGATTGACTAAGCACATTAAA
>JBLIDK010000005.1:0-70587 GCA_047632595.1 Sphingobacteriales bacterium | reverse complement strand
GAGTGAGTTGAATAACGGCACTAATTTTAAAATAACCTTTCCAGCAATTTCCGAAACGGTTAATTAGTTTGGAATATTGAAACGCTTGCTCAATTTGTAAGTGTTATTAGATTTTTTCTCATCAAAATCAATTGGAAAAATCACTGCTTCCCCTATTAATTCTTCAAACAATTCTTCTAGCTGAAAAATCATAGTTATCACTCCGTCTTTTCCAGGAACCACATCCTTAATATTCCATGTATACGTTCGCTGATCTTGCTTATTTATTTTTGGAAAACTACGAGTTAAAGACATTTGCTTATTTAACTTTAAATCAATGCTAACGTCTGTTGGGGCTAAACCTAAATTGGTGTATAGAACACTTACTGTTAGGTATCTATTTTCTTGAGAAAAACTCGCAATTGCTCTAACAGCCACATCTTTTAAAAGCGCAGTTTCATTTTCCGCTAATTTTCTAATATCTAGCTTATAATAGCTGTGTCCTTCTTCTATAACGACGTACTGAAAGGCAGCTAAATTGCTGTGAGCTTGAATTATTCCAGAAGGCCAAAACACCTTTATAGAATCAATACTTTTTGCTTTATCTAATCCAAAAAGCAAAGTGTATTCTCCAGACATTGGAGCGCCGTTTTTTGAAGCTACTTGTTGGTATTGCCATTTGCCATTCACTAATACACCAACCTTGGCGCCTACTCCAAAAGCATTCGATTTTAAGCCTTTTAACTTAACGCCTAACCAAGCATTTCCTTTAAGTAAGCCAATATGAATGATATTACGTTTTTCATCAATGTCATTTGAATATAAGTCTAACGTTCCATCTACATCAAAATCGGTAAACACTGCATGACCGCTTATATAATCTTTGGTTAAAATATTGGTATTATTTTGACTAACATACTTCCCATTTTCATAAACAAATAATTGATTGTCAGAATTCACATTTACTACATAGATATCTAGGTCTCCATCAGAATCAATATCTCCAATTGCTGACGTATTGGAGGCATAAAATTGATCCTTTACAGGAAATGCATCCATGTCTATTTCAAACACACCCTTATTATTTTTAAATAGTAAATTTGGACCTTGGAAATTAGCTAAGAAAACATCAAACCAGCCATCTCCATTGTAATCTAAAAATGAAATATGTCTGGTGTCAAAATTTACCTCATTTAATAGACTCGTGGCTTGTGAAAAATTCCCATCACCATCATTTAAATAAAGTTGGTTATGCATATTTTCATACTGTGCGCTATCAAATAATTCAGTAAATGATAGGTATAAATCTTGATCTCCATCATTATCAATATCGCAAAAGGCTGCATGAAAAGTATTGTTATTATCCTCAGTTAAAAATGAGTCTTCAATTAAGTTATAAGTGCTATCCCCATTATTTAATATAAGGTAATTTTCATCGTTAAAAATGGTGTAAACAAAGGCGTCTAAATCTCCATCATTATCTAAATCCGCCCAAGCACTTCCGTATGCATTTCCACCAATTTTTGTTATATCGGTTTCAGTAATTTGCACAAAACCAGTGTCTTTAAACGCTAATAGACGATTATTACCATTATAAACATTGCAAAAATATAAGTCGAGGTCTCCATCCTTATCAACATCAGCCCATGTGGTATATTTGGAAATAAGATTATTGTATGGAACTTTTATATTCCTCATCTCCATAAACTCTTGGGAGAAAACACAAACAGTATTTATTAAAACAAAAACGAAACAAAGGGTGATTTTTACTATATACATTACATTCTATCTGGAACATTAATTCCTAAAAGGCTTAACCCTTTTCTAATTATTTCTCCGCATTGATCTACAAGTTCAATTCTAAAGGAACTTAATGCCGCATTATTTTCGTCAACTACAGCATGGTATTGATAAAAACGGTTGAAACTTTTTGCTAAATCGTAAGTGTAATTTGCAATTACAGCAGGACTTCTTTCATTTGCTGCCTCTTGTACAATAGCTGGAAAACGACTCATATGTAATATAAGAGCCTTTTCTTCTTCTTCTAACTTGGAAATTTCATAGACATGGTCAAAATCATGACCTGCTTTTCGTTTCAACGCTTGAATTCGAGCGTAAGTATATTGTACAAATGGTCCAGTGTGACCTTGAAAATCAATTGACTCCTCTGGATTGAATAATATTCTCTTTTTTGGATCTACTTTCAGCAAAAAGAACTTTAAGGCTCCCATTGCCAGAGTATGAAACAACTCACTTTTCTCAGATTCATCTAATTCTGTTATTCGACCTAGCTCCTCTGTTTTTTGTTTTGCAGTTTCCACCATATCGGCAATAAGATCATCGGCATCAACAACTGTTCCTTCACGAGATTTCATTTTTCCAGAGGGCAAATCAACCATTCCATAACTCAAGTGAGAACATCCTTCAAACCAATTATAACCAAGCTTTTTAAGAATTAAAAACAACACCTTAAAGTGGTAATCTTGCTCATTTCCAACAACATAAATACTCTCATCAAGTTTATGTTCTTCAAATTTCAAGATTGCGGTACCAATATCTTGAGTTATATATACCGAAGTTCCATCTGCTCTTAACAGCAATTTTTCATCAAGACCTTCATCAGTTAAATCTACCCAAATGGAGCCATCTTCTTTCTTGAAAAACGCACCATCGTTTAAGCCTTTCTGAATACATTCCTTACCTAAAAGATAAGTGTTAGATTCGTAGTAATAAGCATCAAACTCAACTCCAAGACTTTTGTATGTGTGCTTAAACCCTTCATAAACCCAATTATTCATGGTTTCCCATAACTTTCTTGTGCTTGAGTCATTATCCTCCCACTTTTGAAGAAGAGATCTAGCATCGTTTAAAATTTTTGCCTCTTCTTTAGCTTCCTTTTCGGTCTTTCCTTTTTCAATTAATTTAGCAACCTGTGTTTTATAAACTTGATCAAATTTCACATAGTAATCACCTACCAGTTTATCCCCTTTTTTATTTGAAGATTCAGGAGTTTCATTTTTACCAAATTGCTGCCATGCGACCATCGATTTGCATATGTGAATACCTCTGTCGTTTATTAGGTTTGCTTTTATTACTTGGTTCCCTGCAGACTCTAACACTTTAGAAACACTGTAGCCTAGTAATATATTACGAATATGGCCTAAATGTAGTGGCTTATTAGTGTTCGGGCTAGAATACTCAACCATGATTCGCTTGTTATTGGCGTTATTAAAACCAAAAGAAACATCTGTAGCGATCTCATTTAAAAAATCTATGCAGTTAGTATCACTAATTGTAAAATTTAAAAAACCTTTTACTAGGTTGAATTTTGTTACACCAATACTTGCGTTAAGAATAAAATCACCTAGCTCTTGCCCAATAACATTTAAGGGCTTTTTTGCGTCTTTTATAAATGGAAATATCACTAGGGTAATATCCCCTTCAAACTCTTTATTCGTTGTTTGAAAATTTAATTTTTCAACTGGGATTTCAATATTATAAAACTCTTTAAGTGCATTTTGGCACGAAAAACCGAGTTTATTTTGGAATTTTGGAGTCATTTGTTAGCCTTGTTCTATTTGATTTGTTGCTTTAACCAAAATTTCAAAAGCAATTTCTGCCATGGCATTTTCAGAATCTAATGTTGGGTTAATTTCTGTCATTTCGAAACAGCAAATTCGTTGGTTTGCCATTAATCCTGTAATTAAATGTCCAGCTTCTTTATCGCTTATCCCTTTTACAACTGGAGTACCAGTACCTTTACTCATACTTGGATCCATTGAATCGACATCAAAACTAACATATATTTTGTCGCAATTCTGCAGCTTAATACTTATGTCTTTTACAATTTTTTCAATACCAATTTTCCGAATTTCATCAACAGTAAAGTTTTTAATTTTGTATTCGTTTATCAATGATTGTTCTTGAGTTTCAACATCTCTAACACCAACCATTACAATATCTTCAGGTAGAATTTTAGGGCTTATACCTCCAACATTTTTCAACAAATTCCATTGATCACTTGTTTCTTGGTCTATTGGATTGATTTGACGCTTTAAATTATCTTCTCCTAAACTACAAGCTAAAGGCATTCCGTGAACATGTCCTGTTGGAGAAGTAAATGGTGAATGTAAGTCCGCATGAGCATCTATCCACACCACACCAATTCTACTATTAGGGTAAGCAGATTTTAAGCCAGCCAAAGTTCCACCAGCATTACTATGGTCACCGCTTAATATAATTGGAAAAAAACCATTTTCGATAGTTTTCTTAACGGTTTCACAAATGCGTTTGTACATTATGTTAATCCCTTCTATTTTTTTAGCATAGGGATGTTTGGTTGCCTCAAACAATCGTTTGTTTTCGTTTGGAATTTCTGTGGTAGGATGTTGCTTAAAAAACTTACTATTAAAATCTAATGAAGCCACTTGAATTGCATCCACGCCAAGCGAAGAACCTCTTGTTCCTGCCCCTAATTCGCTTTTTACCTCAAGTATTTGAACTTTAGCCATGAATTATTTTGATATTTGTAACACAAAGTCGTTTGTGACGAATACTTTTGTGCTTTATAACTATTGTTTTGAATAAAAAAATTAAATGCAAAGTTACACAGAATTTCTAGACCATAACGTGGGTTTTCCACAAAGTGAATTTAAATTAGAGGAAGATCAATTGCTTTTCCATGATATTCCAATAATGGATTTAATTGAAACCTATGGAACACCATTACGTTTCACCTTTTTACCAATAATTTCCAAAAAAATTCAACAAGCAAAATTGTTGTTTCAAACGGCTATTTTGAAAAATGATTACCGCGGAAGTTATACCTATTGTTATTGTACTAAAAGTTCTCACTTCAAACATATTGTTGAGGAAACATTAAAAAATGAAGTGCATTTAGAAACTTCAAGTGCTTATGACATTCCAATTATTAAATATTTAGCCAAAAACAAGAAAATAGGCAAAGACATTACCGTGATTTGCAATGGTTTTAAACGGCCTAAATATCTTGAGTATGTTGCTGACCTTGTTTACGATGGTTTTACCAACGTGATGCCTGTACTGGACAATAAAGAGGAGTTTAACTACTACGACAACAATATTGAGGCTTCACTTAATCTTGGGATTCGAGTTGCTACTGAAGAAAAGCCAAATTCTGAAACCTATACAAGTAGATTAGGTATTCGTGCAGATGAAATCAATGATTTTTACAAGAAGAATTTTGCAAAGCATTCAAGGTTTAAATTAAAACTGTTTCACTTTTTTGTAAATGATGGAATTAGTGATACACCGTACTACTGGAATGAACTTGAGAAGTGTGTAAACATGTATTGCAAGTTAAAGAAGATCAATCCAGATTTAGAGTACTTAGATATTGGTGGGGGTATGCCATTTAAGACTTCGCTTGCATTTGATTTCGACTATGAGTACATGACAAATGAAATTGTTTTACGCATTAAAGAAATATGCAAAAGTCATAATGTTTTAGAACCAAATATTATCACCGAATTTGGAAAATACACAGTTGCTGAAAGTCAGGCTACCATTTTCAAAGTACTTGGTAGAAAGCAACAAAATGACCGTGAAAAATGGTTAATGCTAGATGGTAGCTTTATTACAACTTTACCAGATATCTGGGCTACACGGCAAAAATACATTCTACTTCCTATTAACAATTACGATGCAGAATACGAGCGCGTATATTTAGGGGGTATTACTTGCGACGGAATGGACTTCTATAATCAAGAAGAACAGGACAACCAAGTGTTTATGCCTAAAACAAGGAAGTCACAATACATTGGTTTTTTCCACACCGGAGCATATCAGGAAGTATTGAGTGGTGTAGGTGGGATACATCATTGTTTAATTCCTACCCCAAAACATGTACTTATAAGTCATGATGATAACCAACAATTAACTTATGAAGTATTCAATGAAGAACAAACATACGTGCAAGCTTTAAAAATATTAGGCTACTCTTAAGAAAATCTATAAACTAAAAAAGGTCCATTAGTTAAAGGCAAATGGACTTTTTTATGCTTTATTGTCTCGTTTATAGAAGAGTCAAAATAGGATGGTATCTCCAGCTGCAGAAGCTGTAACTTCTAATCATAATGATGCTGAGCCTGAATCAGCGGTAGTAGTAACAGTAGTTTTTCCTGCGCATATTGACAATGAGGTAAATAATGCGATAGAAACAGTTAATGATTTAGTGTAAAAGCTAAATTTCAGGTGAAATTAATTTAGATTTTTAGTTCAAAAAATGGGGGGGGGGATTTACGAAAATAATAATGTGCAGGACAAAGAATTAAGTCTATTATTTTTCTTTAGAAAAACGTCTAATTAGATAAAGGAAGAAATCTTCAGCCTCATCAGGGTTATCTTTCCAATTAAAGTTTTCCCTTATATACGTCCTGGCAGATGTTTCATTAGGTGAATCATCAAGTGCAGTAATTGTAGAGTCATAAAGACTTTTGTCTTTGTTAAACAACTCTCGAATAAACCTTGCTTTGTCGTTAATGCTTATTGCTTTTTTCAAACTTAAAATAGGCTGACTTTGAAGTTTCGACAATAAGCTATTATCCTCTCTAATTTGTAAACGTTCGTTTAAACTGTTATTTGCTTTCTTCAAAACTTCATCTGATTCGTTTACTAATCTATTAGACTCGGAAGTCATTTTAGCAGGTGCAGTACCTGGAGCAAGTTGTTCAAAAATGTTTTGATTGTTTGTTTTAGGATTTTCTTTTACTTCTTCAGATTTTTTAGCCACTTCAGGATCAGTTTCTTTTAAAACTTCATCCATATTTTTGCTCAGATTAAGGTATTCTTCTTCTTTGTCTAATTCTTCTTTAAAATAAAATTTAGTTGGCTCCTTCCCTTCTGATATAAAGGCGTCTCTGTTTTTTATTACCATAGACCAGAGTGAGTTGAGGTAATCTAATGAGGTGTCAAAATATTTTATATCAACATCATACACTTGCTTTGTATTTTGCATGTGATGATTTTGACTCTGCAATTGAGTAAGAAGATTCTCAATTTTTTTTAATAGCTGAAGCTTATCCATGTAAAGTTTGTGTACGTTTTTCCTTCACAAAGCTACCAAATACTCAAGTTAATTTAAACCTTTAAATTGATTAAGATATTCTTTCAATTCATTTTCCTCAAATGCTCTAAAAAATGCACTACCAATAATTGCAAAATCAGCCAAAGCAAGAACTTGTTTAACATGTGAAACTGAAGTAACACCAAAACCAATACCTACTTTTACGTTGTTTTTGCCTCTAATTAATTCTATTTGAGATTTTACATCTTTATGCAACTTAAATTCGGCTCCAGTAATGTTAAAATTACTCATCATATACAAGTATTGAAAATCAACTTCCAATAGTTGAGTTAATCGTTTTTTGGAAATATTAGGTGCAATAACGGGTATTACATCAATACTTTTATTGATTTGCAAAAATTCTCTTGAATCAAAAGGTAAATCTGGTAAAATAAGAGCATCAACACCGGCAGTTTTCAATTGCTCTTCAACCTTATCACCTAAGCCAAAAAACTTATTGTAATAAGTCATTATCGCTATTTTGGTTGTTGGAAATTTTTGTTTCAACAAGGCAATTGACTTACAAACCTGTTCAATACCTTGAATATTTGGCACTGCCACACGATTCGCATCGGTAATTGTAAACCCATCGGCTGTAGGGTGACTAAATGGAATCTGAATTTCTAACCATTCAAATCCAGTTTCTGCATATTGCTCTAAAACCTCAAGAGATTCTTCAAGAGTTGGGTAGCCTAAAACCCAATGAGCCATTATTTGTATTTTCTTCATGCTAAAACCTCCAATTCACTTAATTCTGAGTTCAAAAAATTCATATATTTTTGAGGTTGCAGTTTTTTAAATAAGATGAACAGATCTTTTTCTCCCCTTCCGCTAAGGTTTATTAGAATTTTTTGACCCGTTTTTTCTTGAGCTAATCTAAATCCATCTGCCAAAGCATGAGAACTTTCAAGAGCAGGTATTATGCCTTCTTCTAACATCATTAATTTTGCAGCAGCAAGTGCTTGTTCATCATTCGCCACTGTAAAATCAACCCTTTTTTGATCGTATAACCAAGCCAAAATTGGACTTATCCCACAGTAATCTAAACCCGCTGAAATACTTGAGGTGTTTGAAATATTTCCGTTTCCATCTTGCAAAAAATAGGACTTAAATCCTTCAAAAACACCAACTTTACCATAAGTAACTTTCGCCGCATGTTCTCCTGTTTCTGTTCCAACCCCTCCGGCTTCAACTGCTATAAGTTTTGATTTTTCATCTAGAAAATCGAAAAGAATACCCATTGCATTACTTCCGCCACCCGCGCAAGCCATTACAACATCTGGCAACTGACCAGTAAGCTCCTTAAATTGCTTTTTTGCTTCCTCTCCTACTACTTTTTGAAAGTAGGTGTTCATTACAGGATAAGGATGTGGTCCTAAAGCAGAACCCAAAAGATAATGAGATGTTTGTGGATTACTGGTTAAGTCTTGAAATGCGGCAATAATAGCATCATTTAATGTTTGCTCTCCTTGTTCAACGGGTATTACAGTAGCTCCCATTTGCTCCATCCAAAAAACATTTGGTCGTTGACGCTCGTAATCCTTTTTTCCCATATAAATGGTTGCAGGCATTTTGTATTTAGCACAAACAGCAGCAGTAGCTAAACCATGCTGACCAGCACCCGTTTCTGCAACAATTCGCTTTCTACCCATGCGCTTAGCCAATATAATTTGCCCAACACAATGGTTTATTTTATGTGCACCAGTGTGAAGCATGCTTTCTGCTTTGATATAAACATCACTCCCGAATTTTGTACTTAAATTTTTTAGATGAATAACTGGAGTAGGTCTACAGGCAAAGTTTTTATACCCTTCTTCTAATTCGTTTAAAAATTTAGTGTCCTTAACAGCTTCTGCAAAAGCATCTCGCACCTCATCTACGTTATTTTTTAATACTTCTGGGATATAAGCCCCTCCATATTCCCCAAAATAACCCTCGGTTTCCAAAATTTGCTTTCGAAAATTGGTCTCACTCATATCAGTTGATTTGTAAGTTGATTGCTAATTTCTTTTATTTTTTCTTGTGACACTTTACCTTCAGATTCAATTCCAGATGCTGTGTCTAATCCTATGCATTGATCAAAGTCATAAACTAAGTGTGAATTAGTTGCATTCATTCCTCCAGCAAGTAAAAATGGGTAAGGAAAATCTTTAGGGATTTCTGCCATCGCTTCACCGCTTCCAGCCTTTGGACCATCTAGTATAAAACAGTCTATGTAAGAAGCTATTTCTTCAATCTTCTCACTATTAAATTCACTCTTTACTTGAATAGCTAAGAGAATTTTACATGGGATTTTCTTAATGTCGCTAATGCTGATGTCTTCAAAATAAACTTGAACATAATTAAAATGATATTTTTTGATTACTTCAAGAATCTCATTCAATGAATTTCCCTTAAAAACAGCAACGAAATTGTCTTTAACTTCTAATTCCGACAACACGTCATCTTTAATTCTTCTTTTGCTTTCTGGCGAGAAGTTTATTCCTATTAAGTCTGATTTACATTGTTGAATATCCATTAAAGTTTGCAGACCACATGCTTTTAGGTATTTATTCCCAGACTTAAATCTTTGATAAAGTTTAGTTTTTGGCGCGTTTCTCATCAATGATGTACCCACTAATAGGGCATCGGTATTTTTCGTAGTTACCTCAAACTCAAAATTATTAGAAACTCCACTTTCGGCAATTAATACTGGTCTATAATCTAATTGATTAATCAGATGATTGGATCTATTTAAAGATATTTTTAAGGTGTCTAAATCTCTATTATTTATTCCTAAAATTCGAGGTTCGAGATGAAGTACTTTATCAAGGTCATTTTTGTCATGTACTTCAACTAAAACATCTTGTCCAATACTTTCGGCATAGGCAAATAGCTCAGACATTCTTTGTTTCTCCAATATTCTTGGAATCAAAAGCACCAGTGAAGCTCCTTTTGAAGCTCCATAAGCTATTTGTATTTCATCAATTACAAAATCTTTTTGAAGTACCGGAACGTTGCTTTTACTTGTAAGTTTATATGCTTGGTGCAAATCTTCATAAGAGCCACCAAAAAACTTTTTATCGCACAAAACAGAAATAGCTCCAGCCCCATTATTAATGTATGAAGCAACCTGTTTTTTAAGGTTTGTGCCGGCAATTTCTCCTTCAGAAGGAGATTTACGCTTAAACTCAGTAATAAAGAAAAAAGCTCCTTTAGCTATGCTATGGCCAATATTGGTGTAAAAATGAGGACGATCTGGAATTTTTTCAACTAAGTCGGTAATTGAATATAATCTTTTCAACTCCTCAACTTCAATTCGCTTTTGGGCTACAATATTGTTTAATAAATCATCCACAACTAGGCAGTCTTCTCTATTTTACTTGGACTTACAATTTGTCTGTATTTCTCAAGATGCTTTGCAAGCAAGCCTGATTTTAAAGAATCCACCATCAATTTATATGCTTCTGGTAGGCTAATCTCTTTCTTAAACTTACTATAAATAAAGGCTGCATTAATTGCAACTAATGTATAGTGACTTGAATTTAATTTTCCTTCAATAATTTCATTTGCAATTAACAGATTCATCTCTGATTTTTCGCTGCTTACTTTTTCAAAAGGAATTGGCTCAATACCAAAGTCTATTGGTTCTATAAAGTAGGTTTTGGATTCGCCATTTTTGTATTCAACCACTTTGGTTGGAACACTTACCGAAATCTCATCTAATCCGTCTTCAGCTCTAACAACAATTACGTGTTCTTTACCCATCAACTTTCCAGCATCTGCAATTAAGTCCATATAATTCTCGAAAGCAGTTCCAATAAATTGCTTTGAGGGATTGTAAGGGTTCAACAAGGGACCTAAAACATTAAATATTGTAGGAATTCCCATGCGTTGGCGTGAAGAAGCAAATTGCCCAACTACAGGATGTACTGATGGAGCATAAATAAAAGCCAAGTTTGTTTTCTCTAAGGTCTTTTCTGCGGTTGCTACGTCAAAATTAATTGGTAGCCCCATTGCTTCTAACAAATCAAAACTTCCAAACCTTCCCGATGCTGCTTTATTACCATGTTTTACAATTGGCACGTCTAAAGCAGACAATAACAAGCCTGTTAAAGTAGAGGTGTTTATTCTTGGTAATCCTGAACCACCAGTTCCGCAAACATCAATAGCAAGCTTTCCGTATTTACTACCTTGTTTAAGCGTAGCATGTTTATACAGGCCTTCAATAAATCGAGCTAAATTTTTCGCATCCTTCAGTCTAAAGCTTAAAGAAACTAAAAGCACTAATTTTTGATCTTCAGATAATTGATTGTTTACAATATTTATCATGAATTGCTCCAAGACTTCATCGCTTAGTTCAGTTTCGTCTTGTAAGCTTTTCATTAAGCTTAAATAGCCTCTATTTCCTGTGCTTAATTTACCATTTACCACATTGGCAATAATTCGTTCACCAACTTGGTTTTTCATACTTAAAACCGACTCTGGGTGAAATTGTACTGCTTCAATTGGTAGAAATTTATGTCTAATTCCCATAACCGTACCATCTGCCGAACGAGCTGAAACTTCTAAGTTATTTGGAATTTTATCCGCAGCTAATGAATGGTATCTAGCGATTTCACATGAATCTTCAATATCTGTAAACACGCCTTTTCCATCGTGGGTTATTTCATCACTTTTACCGTGCATAGGTGAAATAAACTTTAATGAACCTCCAAAGAATTCAACTAAACCTTGCAATCCTAAACAAACTCCAAAAATTGGAGAAGTCTGATAAAACGCCTCAATAATTTGGATTAAATTTCCAGCATTTTTAGGCACAGAGGGACCTGGTGATAGCACCATTAAATCGAACTCCTGTTTTTTAAGCTCTTCAATGCTTATATCATTTCGAAAAACCTTAACATTACTCCCCAAACGTTCAAAATAATCTACCAAGATGTAAGTGAACGAGTCGTAATTGTCAATCATTACTATGTTTTGATACTTGTTCATATTGACTAAGATTTTGGGTTTTCGTTAATCACTTGAAGGAATCCACTCATTTTATTGATTGTTTCTTGTAACTCATCTTCTGCATTACTTTCGTATAACAAAGTAGCGCCTGCTTGATAAGTAATAACATCTTTAACTAAATGCGCAGTACGAATTGTTATTGCTGTGTTAACATTGCCATTCACAAGCATATATCCAACAGCACCACCGTAGTAGCCTCTTGGTAAAGTTTCAATTCGTTCAATATGTTTCATTGCGGCCATTTTAGGTGCACCAGTTAATGTGCCGGCATTCATGCAAGCAAGTAGAGCGTCAACTCCGGTTAAATCATCTTTTAATTCACCAGAAACTTGTGCCACTGTATGCATTACATGACTATATTTTTCAACTGCTCGATAACTTTCAATTTGAACATTTGGCTTACAAACTCTTGCTAAGTCATTTCTTGCCAAATCAACTAGCATGTCAAGTTCAGATTTCTCCTTTTCAGAATTAAGCAAGTCAATCATTAAACTATGTTCTTCAATAGGGTTTGGACCTCTTTTGGCAGTTCCTGAAATTGGTCGAAGTGTTACCTTACCCCTTTCATATCGAACCATCATTTCCGGACTAGTTCCAATAAGTTTCTCGTCAAGAAAATCAAAGTAAAACATATATGGACTCGGATTTAATTCACTATAACGTTTGTAAAGTGCTAATGGGTCGCCTTCAAATTTGGCACTAAGCTTTCTACTTAATACCATTTCCATTAATTCACCCTTTTTACTAAGCTCTCTAGCCTCTTCAACAAACTCTCTAAAATCTGCATCATTTGGCTCATAAGTAGCATTTGAAATTGAAAAAGTCCCTGTTTCTGTTGGATTTGTAGTTAAAAGTTGATGATATACCGTATCTACGGCCTTGTTACTTTCACCCTCTGATATTCTGGAACAGTAAAGATTAACATGTCCGGTTAAATGATTGTGAAATATAATATTATCGAAAAAGTATAGATGAAAATCGGGAGTTCCATGGTCTTTAATACCTTCTATATCCTCAAAAAGGTTTACAAATGAATACCCTAAAGCACCATAAAACCCAGCGTAACAATTTCTGTCTGCTTCTATTGAAGAAATAACTCTCTTAAGTACTTGGGCTATGTTTTCTCTTTTAAATCGTTCTTTTTCAGCACCTGAAAATTCTTTTTTAGCGATTATTATCTCAAGTTCCGATTCATTTACCACCTTAACTTGGTCGGATTCAAGAGTTTTAATTAAATCGAAATATGGCTTTATACGATCGTTTAATCCTTTAATGCGAATCGTATCATTTTTTCCACTTAATTCCATGACTGGATCAAATCCAACCATTGAAAGACGGCCTAATTGTTCGTTGATTGTGCTAGATTCAAATATGAATCCTGCTTTGGTGCCACGAAGTTTAGTATAGATGTCGAAAGGACTTTGTTCTTCTAATTCTTGATGGCGTGTGAATAATTTCATTTTTTGGAGGTCTCTTACCTATTAGCGATAAGTAATAATCGATACTTTCTCTATTTTCCTTGTAGGCTTTTACTCCTCTTGTTGCTGTAACGATACTACATTCTACGTTTTTGGCAATATTCCTTTGAGTACTGCCTTTAGCACATTCCGCAAAAATATGCCAACGTTCTAGTATTAGCTTTTTTTCCTTATGTGTAAAGGTAATATCTATAAGCTTCTTGAACTCTTTTTCCTCTTTTATTTGTCTTCCTATTATATATAATGGATGCATATTGTATTACTCAGGTGATACGAATATAGGTATATCTATCGTTTTTAGAATAAATCAAGCCAAAATCTTTTATTATTTTAGTTTTGAAATCTTTTTTAGTAATAAACTCGTATCTTACTTTAAGATATTTTCAATATAATTAAATGGAGAATTTTACTTTTCACAATCCTACTAAGATTTATTTTGGGAACAATGTATTAGACAATCTAGCTATTGAAGCTGAAAAATGGGGAACGAAAACTCTTGTAATTATTGGAAAAAATTCGGTGAAAAAGAACGGAATTTTAGCCTCGGTATGCTCCACTTTAACTATGGCTAATATTAGCTATCATATTTTTGATGGTATTAAATCTAATCCGATTTTTGAAGATGCAGACAGAGCAATTGCGATTGCAAAAAAAGAAAAAGTTGATTTTATTTTAGCTGTTGGTGGTGGATCAGTAATTGACACCGCCAAAGCTGTAGCTATAGGTTACTATGCAGATCATTCAGTATGGGATTTTTATGAACATGGCATCAAAGCAGAAAAGGCTTTACCCTTATTAAGTATTCTAACAGTTGCCGCTACAGGTTCAGAAATGAATCAATACACCGTTTTACAAAATAATTCCACTGGGGCTAAAAAAGGTTATGGTTCAACACATTTATATCCAAAGGCCTCATTTTTGAATCCAGAATATACATTTACCGTTTCTCCTGAATATACTGCTTATGGAGTAGCCGACTTAATAAGCCATTCTTTAGAAATTTATTTCGGACAAGGCAAAAGTGATTTAAGCGACCATTATGTGGCTAGTATTTTACGTTTAGCAATCAAATGGGGGCCAATTGCCGTTAACGAGCCTGAAAATTATGAAGCACGCGCGCAAATTATGTGGCTTGCAACAAACGCCTTAAACGGTTCATTAAGTACTGGAAAAAAAGGTGGCGACTGGGGTGTTCATGCAATCGAACATTCTTTAAGTGTTTTATATGATATTCCTCATGGTGGAGGTTTAAGTATTGTCTTCCCAGCTTGGCTTACTCATCATTTAGAAAATGAAAAGCAAAGATTGGCTTTTTTAGGTCGTGAAGTTTTTCAATTAACTAATTTAAATGAAGATGAACAAGCACTTGGGTTTATTAAAGGATTAAAAAAATTCTTTACCCTGATCAACTCTCCGGTTAGTTTATCTGAAGTGAAAATTGAACGAAATCAAGAGCATATCATTCTTAAAAATTTAATTAAAAACAAAGTTAATGGTGCTCACCATAAGCTTAAAGAAAGCGACTACAGTTCTATCTTAGAAAAGATGTGGTGAGGAAAATTTTAAATTAATTCTTAATGCTACATTTGTGATTCTATTTTAGTTGAATTACAATGAAAATATTTTTGATACTCCAATTTCTTACAATTTCTATCTTTGTTAATTCCCAAAATTTAGAGGGCTAAATTCTTTAAAAAAAACAGGTGATTGTCAATTTAGACAGTTTCCGAGCAAAATTAGATGTGAATAGTTTTTTTTTACCGAAGAAAGCTCAAGAAAAAAAAGAAGAAACACCAATTTAAATGTATCAGGCACAACAGATAATAGCGCTTCTGATGCATTATTGTTTTCTACTTTAAAAAAAAATTCAGACTCTACAAGTGTAGTAGACACCACTAACCAAAAGCAAACTTCCAGCACTAGCAACAAGGAATTAAACCTATACGCATCCTATACAGAGCCAATTGCCAAGAAGTCGTTTATTTCAGCCTCA
Source organism: Sphingobacteriales bacterium (assembly GCA_047632595.1). Classification (GTDB taxonomy): domain Bacteria; phylum Bacteroidota; class Bacteroidia; order Sphingobacteriales; family Sphingobacteriaceae; genus JBLIDK01. The sequence goes on along the minus strand of JBLIDK010000005.1, from coordinate 55,040 downwards.
ATGGCTTATTTTAACAGACTTGGCGATAATAATAAAGAATTTAGGAATGTTTTTGCCAATTCAGAACAGGTTAATAATGCTTTAAGTACCGAATACCAGAATTCATACATTTACTACCGTCCTAGTTTAAATTATAAATTTAATGGGCAACGTTTAACATTAAACACTGGGGTTGGTTTTCAGCAATCTGAATTAAGAGGGACTTTTTCGGACACTTCGTTTGTAATTGAAAAAAGCGCCTTCGATTTGCTGCCAACAGCAACGGCAAGTTATCAATTAGCTAAAAGATCTAAATTGAGGTTAAATTATAATACATCAGTAACTGAACCTAGTATGTCTCAATTACAACCTGTGATTAACAATAGTAATCCATTATATATTTACGTTGTAAATCAGGATTTCCAACGTCAATACGCTAATTCAATTCGCTTAAACTATAACTACTATAGTGAATTTAGTGAAACAAGTGTTTACACGTATCTTAATTCAACCATTACTCAAAACAATATTGTAAACTCTATTACTACCACAAATGGCTTTGCCCAAATAGTTACTCCTATCAACCTAGGAACACAAGAATATAGCTCAGCTTATATTCATTTTTCTCGACCTCTTAAACCAGTTGGTATAAAGGTTAATGCTACCGTTAATGGGTCGATCACTAATCAAAAGTCGTTGGTTAATGCAATAGAAAACAAAACCACAACAGAAGCGGCTTCAGTTACTGCTGGAATAGGAAACTACAAGAAGGAGAAAATTAGTTTATATACTAGTTTTAGCCCTTCATTAACTAATACTATGTATTCAATAAATGTCGACCAAAATCGCCAGTATTTTATTTACAAATACTCTGCATCATTTGAATTAAACGCAATTAAAAAATGGACATTTAGCACCAATTTAAATTATGATATCTATACTAAGGAAGCTTTTGGTACAGAAACACGAGTTCCAATATTAACGGCTTCTATAAGTAGAACGTTCCTGAAAAACGACCGTGGTGAATTAAAAGTCCGTGTTTTTGATGCTTTGGATAAAAACCAAGGTGTTACAAGAGACAATGGAGCCAATTACATCTCCGAAACCGTAACAAACTCTTTAGGAAGGACTTTTATGCTTAGCTTTTCTTATAACCTAAGTAAGCTAGGGAACACCGAGAAAAAAGGTGGATTTATGCATTTCTAAGAATAAGCCAACTTGTTCTTAAGTCTTCCCATTCTTATGCCCCATTTATGAACTATCAAGTACATTGATGGAACTAACACAAGGGTTAAGAAGGTTGAAAAACCTAGTCCAAAAATAATGGTCCAACTTAAAGGCCCCCAAAAAGCAACATTGTCTCCACCAAAGTAAATTTTCGGGTCTAAGGTTGACAAGAATGAACCAAAATCTATATTAAACCCAATTGCTAATGGTATAAGACCTAAAATCGTTGAAATGGCGGTAAGAAGCACTGGTGTTAATCTAATTCTTCCAGCTTCAATAATTGCCTTACGAATTGGCATTCCTTCTTTTCTTAATGTATCAGTAAATTCAACTAAAAGAATTCCATTGTTCACAACAATACCAGCTAAGGCCACAATTCCAATTCCTGTCATAACAATGGTCATGGTCATATTCAATAACATATAGCCAGCTAGTACTCCAATAATACTTAAAATGATACTACTTAGAATTATTAATGGTTTTAATAATGAGTTGAATTGAGTTACTAAAATTAAAAATATTAATCCAATTGAAATCATCATTGCAAGTGATAAGAATGCACTTGTTTCTTCTTGCTCCTCTTGTTCACCAGTCATTCTAATAGTTATATCGGTTGACCTTTGAAAATTAGCTAGTTCCTTTTCAACACTTGCCACAACTTCGTTAGGTGTAAAACCAGTTAAAACATTTGAACTAACAGTAATTACCCTGTCCATGTTTTTCCTATTTATACCACCATAAGTGTTATTGTATTTTAAAGTTGCAACTGACGAAATTGGGACTTGTTTAACTAAACCGGAATTTTGATCCATGTAAGTAATTCTTGCATTAATCACATCTTCAATGTTTCGTTGATCATCTTTAAATTTCAATTGAATTGGATATTCATCGTCTGCATCTTTATATTTGGACACTTCTCTGCCGTAAATAGCGGTTCTAATTTCAGTTCCTATTTGACTTGTTGTTAAGCCTAATTTTGACGCCCTTACCCTATCAATGTCTACAATAACTTCTGGTTTATCATCCTGAAAATTAGAAGCTAATTCTTCAATTCCTGAAATATTTAATGAATCTAAAAAGTACTTTAATCGTGAAGCAGTATGTGCTAATTCATCTAAATCATCGCCAGCAATTTCAATATTTACAGGTTTTCCTGTGGGAGGACCGTTCTGCTCTTTTTCAACCTTAATAGTTGTTCCTGGAATATCTTTAACATTTGCTCTTATTTGTTCTAAAACATCCCAAGTATCAGCCCCATCCCTATATTGAAATTCTCTAAATGCAACAGTAATTCTACCCTTGTTCGGCGTAACACTTTGATCACCTTCTTGTGGGTTTCCTGCTCCTACTCCAACATTTGCAATTACCGACTCAACAATTGGGTTATCTTCTCCTAAAATTTCAAAAATTTTGTCTTCAACTACTCTGGTCACAGAATCAGTTACTTTCTGATCTGTACCTACAGGCATAGTTATATAAGTATAGATAAAGTTAGGAGCCGATGATGGAAATAAAACCACTTTTGGGTTAGAAAATCCGAAAAGTACTGTTAAACAAATAAGTGTAACAAAGCTCAGAACTACCAATGCAGTTGGTCTATTCCCGCTTAAACTCCAGCCAAGAAACCTTTTGTAAACACTCATTAGTGCAGGTATCGTTTTATCTTGAAAGGATTTGATTAATCCGGCTAAAAAGAATTTATTCATAGAAACCAAAATAATTAATAATACAAGAAAATTAGCAACGGCATAGCTATCACTAAATGAGTTGGTAATTGAAACGACTATTGAAACTACAATTCCTAAAAGAAGAACATTAACAAGGGTTCTCATTAATTTACTTTCTCTACTTTTTATTGCAGAAATTACAAACACCACTAAAGTTACCAGGGCTATTAAACCTGTAATACCCCATAAGAGTCCAGAAATTGCGCCACCAGCCCGTGTTAACACTAATGCGTAACTTAACAGGGCTAATGATCCTAAAATCGATACTGTTAGTTTAAAGTAACTTTTTTGAATTGCATCTTTCGACTTCATAAAAGTAATTGCAAACACCGGATTGATAATAAATGCCACAAGTAACGAAGCAATTAGTGTTACAATTAAAGTGATTGGCAAATAAAACATAAACTCCCCAATCATTCCAGGCCAAAAAGTTAATGGCACAAATGGCGCTAAGGTTGTTAATGTACCTGCTAAAACAGGTTGAAATACTTGTCCCGCTGCTTTTTTAGCTGCTTGCCTCACTGGCAATCCTTCTTCATTAAGAATCCTATAGGTATTTTCTACTACAACAATGGCGTTATCTACAATTATACCCAGAGCCAATAGAAGTGCAAAAAGCACAATCATATTAAACGAAAATCCAATAAAAGGCATAAAAATGAATGCCAACATCATACTAAGCGGAACTGCAAGTCCAACAAACATTGCATTGGTGCCTCCCATAAAAAACATCAACACCAAGGTTACAAGCAAAAAGCCCATAACAATTGAACTAATTAGGTTTTGTAAAGTGTTTCTTGTTTGTGCACTTTGATCTCCCGTTAAAACAACATTCAAATCATTAGGAAATGACCCTTCTTGTAGCTCTGCAACCAATACTTTTATATCATCAATTGTTTCTATAAGGTTTGCACCACTACGTTTTACAACATTAAGGGTTATCACATTCTTATGATCTAAACGAGAAAAACTTTCTTGTTCCTTGAAAGTATCCCTAATCTCAGCAACATCTTTTAAATAAATAGGTGCACCTTTTAAAGTTCTAATTACTATGTTATCTAATTCTGAAACATCCTCAAACTCCCCAACAATACGAACAGCCCTTTTGGTGCCATTCATGTCTACATTACCCCCAGAAATTGTTAGATTTTCACTGGCAATAGCTCTTTCTATATCACTAAGCGTAAGTTGAGCAGATTGTAGCTTATACATATCTACTAAAACATGAATTTCCCTTTCCAAAGCACCAACTATATCAACTCTAGTTACTTCAGTAAGAGTTTCAAATTTGTCTTTGGCTTCATCCGCAAATTGCTTTAATTGATTTAAATCATAGTTCCCACTAAGGTTTACAAATAGAATTGGTATTTCTGAAAAATTAATTTCATTTACCATTGGGTCTGTAGGCAAATCATTTGGCAAATCTGCTTTAGCTCTATCTACAGCTTCTTTTACCTCTGTGCGGGCGAAATCTACATCAGTATCTGTAGTAAATTCAGCAATTATTGTAGAAAAATCTTGAATGGAAGTACTGGTAACTTTTTTTAACCCACTAATTGATTTTATCTCTTTTTCAATATGTCTGGTAACAAGTTGTTCCATATCCTCGGGAGAAGTACCTGGGTACACGGTTCCTACCAATACTGTTGGTATAACAATGTCTGGAAATAATTCTTTGGATATGTTGTTGTAGGAGTATAATCCAAAAATGACTAGAATAGCAGTAATAATAAAAATCGTATTGCTGTTATCTATACTCCAACTGGTGGGTTTGTATTCCTTCACACTAATAAGTATTAATTTTGCATTGTATTAATTGGCTCACCGACATTTAAATCCTGGTAACCTTGGATTACAATTAAATCTCCTGCCACTAATCCTTCTAAAACTTCAACTGTTCCATTATAACTTCTTCCTAAAACAATATTTTTCTTTATTGCCGTTCCATTATTCTTTGCAGAAGCTAAGTATATATAAATTTCACCGTTAGCTTTTTGTACTAAGTTTTGAGGTATTGAAATTGCTTTTGGATTTGAATAGTCGTTTATTTTTACAATCGCAACCATATTTGGACTGAAATTCTTTTTGAATTTGTTCAAGTCCACTTCAATCTTAAAGGTTCTAGTAATTTCATCAATGGAACTGCTAACTTTCATTATTGTAGTTTGCACACTTTCATTAATATCTGGAAAATCAACAATAACATTATTTCCTTTTTTAACATTTTGTACATGGGCTTCAGAAACTTCGGCTACCACTTTTAAATCTTTCAGGTTTAAAACTCGTGTTATTGGTGCTCCTGGCATAACTTGTTGACCAACTTTCACCATTACATCATCAACTACTCCACTTTGAACTGCAGAAATTCTTGTTAATTTCACTTGCTCTTGTAGAACCCTCATTCTATTTTCTAGAGATTCTTTATTGGCTTTAGAAGTTAAGTACTCTACTTCTGAACCTATTTTTTGATCCCAAAGATTCTTTCGTTTAGCAAACATTGTAGTTGCAAAAACCAGCTGAGTTTTTGCTTCTGCCATTGTGTTTTCTAAAATTGCTGCATCAAGTTGAACTAACAATTGACCAGATTGAACTTGGTCGCCTGTTTTAACTAACACTTTATTTACTGTACCAGAGCTTTGCGCTCTAAACAGTATATCTTGGTCTGATTCTACTCTTCCCTGAACTTTAACAAAATGATTAAATGTGTTAATTTTTACTCCTTCAACTGCAACTAAAGTGTTTTTTGACACGGTTAGCCCAGAATCTAGTAATTGCTTTTCTAATGATGAAATTTGAACATTTAACTCTTCTCGCTGTGCAATTAACTCCTTGAGTTTATTCTCAGGGTCACTCCCAGTTGATGGCTGACATGATAGAATTAATGTCATTAAAAAAATGTAAAAAAATATCTGTTTCATGCTATTGATTTGAAAGGGTTCCCAAGGCATTTTCAAGTTCCAATTTTGCAATTAAAGCGTCGAAATATGCTTGAGTATAATTTAATGATGATTCCTTTAAGTTAGTTTCTGCAATAATTAAATCCGTATTTGAACCTAAACCTTCGTTGTATTTAATTTCTTCCACTCTAAAAATTTCTTTTGCTAGTTCAATATTTTTCTTTTGAAGCTGAAGCAGCTCAATGTTGCTCGAATAATTTATTCGAGCCTGTTCAATTTGTATCTGTATACGTAGCTCTAACAAATCTTTAGAATTGTTTAGCTGATCTAATTCAATTTTTGATTTGGAAATTCTAGCGAATTTTGAACCACCGTTAAACAGGTTCCATCTAAAACCTAATCCAATAAGAGTACTCGTGTAGCTGTTCTCCTGAAATGTAGGTCTGTCAAAAGCATCACTTGCACTATTTAAATTGGTGTTTAAAAATGTACTAAGCGATGGCAAAAAAGCATATTTAGCATTTTTTACTTGTAACGATTGAAAGACAATTTGTTGATCTAATAGCTTTAACTGAATATTTGAGTGTGTTTCTTCCGATTCAAATAATTTTTCCGCCTTAATTTCTGTTAAACTTTCAGTCAACCTTAATTTTGCCTCAATTGGCATTCCCATTTGAAATTTCAGTAAGCTATAGCCAAGAGCCGCAAAACCTACTAACCGTTTCTCTTCAACCAACACTTTGTTGAATTCAAATTGCAAACGGTCGACATCTAATTTTTCTACAAAACCATTGTCATAATAAGCCTTAGTGTCATTTAAAATTTTCTCCAACCTCAACTTGTTTGCTGTCAATAGCACAAGGTTTTCTGTAGTTAATAGAGCCGAATAATAGGCCTTTGAAACATTTGTAATTAGTTCTTGCTCCGACTGTTCATTTCTAATTATTGCTAATTCTTTAAATACTTTAGATCCCTTTATAGAGAGTATATATGATGCATCGAATAACAATTGATTTACATTAACCCCTACAGAAGTACTGTATTGTTGACCAAATTTAACTGGAGTAAAAGTGCCTTTAGGTTGACCTGAAAATTCGCCAGGCAAAAATGTAGTGGGAATTTCCAAAAAGTCGTTAAAATTGGCTTCGAGTGCAACTTGAGGTAATCCAACACCTGTGGTTTCTTTGACCTGTGCGGTTGCTAGGTCAACATTTAATTTCGAATTCTTAATTGAAGGGCTGTTCTCAAATGCATAGTCTATACACTCTTGAAGCGACATTTCGTATGAATCTTGAGAAAATAGGTGATTAGAGAAAAGCAGCAGAAATAAAACTGCTAAAAGGTATTTCATGTTTTAACTATAAAGTGGCTTCTTCAAATTGGTTTTTATATGAATCAAATAATTTATGCCCTTTCATCGTAGAAATTCCTAAAATGAAACATTTAGATATTTCTAAATAAGTAGAAGCAATGTTGAATTTAGATGATGGAAAATTTTTAGGATTAAAAATCAAATCAATGTCTTCAAGTCGGTAATAGGTTAACAAATTTACATCAATATCTTCTCTATAAAGCCCTTCAGTAATTCCTCTTTCTAAATTATCATGAACAATATTATAAGCAAAACTATCCCTAAATTCTTTATATAGCATCCATGCTTTAGGATAATATTTTTGAATTTCATGAATGAATTTTGGATTTACTCTAGTTAAAATAGACTGTGAAACATTCATCACTTTTAACATAGCATCCATAGCATCAATAGCGTTTTCTACTGCAGCTTCCATTGCCAACATTCCAAATTGAACGTTGATATTCATAACCTCTTTAACTAGTTCATTTTTATTTTCGAAAACTTCGTATATAGTCTTTTTTGAAATTCCCAACTCTTTAGCTAAGTCATCCATTGTAAAGCTCTTAACACCGTATTGAAAAAAAAGCTCGTTGGTTGCTTCTAAAATTCTTTCTCGTTGATTCATTATATTAATGTACCTCACAAAACTACAGAAACCAAAGAACAATAAATAGTTTTAACGTACATTGGTGTAATATTTTAGTGAAATTTCAATTGATAATTTGAGTAATACAAACAAAAATACTGCCATTATTAAATCTCTAAGTTCCAATTTAGGATTTTTAGATTGTAAAATAGCTAAAGCTGAGTTCTTAGATGAGGAGGTTCCAAAACTGGAGACTTGGTTAAAGAAAAATGCACATGGCAAAATGCAGTATATGGAGAACCATTTTGATTTAAGGTTAGACCCCACAAAATTAGTTCCTAATTCTAAATCAGTGGTTTGTTTAACCTACAATTATTTTACGGATGAAAGCCAAGAAGACCCTACGGCTCCGAAAATATCAAAATATGCCTATGGCAAAGACTATCATAAGGTAGTTAAGAAAAAACTCAAGTTATTAATTCAACAAATACGTGAACAAATTGGTGAGGTTGAAGGAAGGGCTTTTGTAGATTCTGCACCCATCCTAGAAAAAGCATGGGCACAAAAATCAGGGATTGGTTGGATTGGCAAGCATTCTAACATCTTAACTAAAGAAACTGGCAGTTTTTACTTTTTATGTGAACTAGTTTTAGATTTGGAGTTGGAGTACGATACTCCTGTCGCTGATCATTGCGGAACTTGTACAAAATGCATAGATGCCTGTCCAACAGATGCCATTGAAAGTCCGTATTATGTGAATGGCTCCAAATGTATTTCTTACTTAACCATTGAATTAAAAGACACTATTATTCCAACTGAATTTGAAGGAAAAATGGATAATTGGGCTTTTGGCTGTGATATTTGTCAAGATGTTTGTCCTTGGAACCGATTTTCAAAACCGAACAAGGAAGCAAAATTTGCTCCTCAACCTGGGTTATTATCTATGAAATCAAAGGATTGGGAAGAATTAACGGAAGATGTTTTTGATAAAATTTTTGAAGGAAGTGCAGTAAAACGAACCAAATTTGAAGGGTTAAAACGGAATTTAAATTTCATTAGAAAAAATAAATCCTAAACGGAACTTTTAAACACAATTTTCCTCTAAATACTTTTTACCCTTTATAAAAGTAATTCCGTAAAGAAAATAGCAAGTACCTTCCATAAAACTTTACTGGCATTAAGTTTTCTATTTGAGTAGCGGTAATCAAAATACCCTATAATTTGATTCAATGTTATTAGCGTAATAATTTCAGAGTTTAAACTTTCTCTATAATCGCCAGTTTCTACTCCTCTTTTAATATTATGTTTTAAAAGATTATAACCAAAATCGTAAGTAAATTCTCGATATAATGCAAAAATCAGTTGGGTATTCAACTTTTAAATCTGCATAAAAGCTAAGATTAACTTTAAAAAAACAACAAACCTAATGCGGCTGAAATTTCCATTATTTTCTGAATAGGATTAATTTTAAGTCAGTAACTGCAGTGATTTTTTCTTCAAAATCTGCTACATCATGCTGTACTTAATAAACAAGTAATTCTTCCTTATTAGGAGAATTTTTAATCAATCTATCGATTGAAATAGATAAACTGTTTGCTACGTCATTCATATCAAAATGCAGGAGTTCTTTCTTGTTAATAAGGTTTCCTACTGTTTCGTAATACAACATTTTACCTAAGTCCATGAGTCTTTTTTCAATGGAATTTCATTTCCTTTCTATTAAACACTAACTAAAACTTAACTTTGCATTCTAATTTTTTAATCTATGTCAAATATAACTGCAATTTCTCCAATCGACGGAAGATACTATTCTAAAACAGAAGAACTAACTTATTATTTCTCTGAAGCAGCACTTATGCAATACCGTGTATTGGTTGAAGTTGAATACTTTATTGCTCTTGTTAAGCTCCCATTACCACAATTAAGTGGACTTAAAGATGCTGATTTTGAAAGCTTAAGATTAATTTACGAAGATTTTTCTGAAAATGATGCATTGGCAATAAAGGAATTAGAAAAAAGAACCAATCATGATGTAAAAGCGGTTGAATACTTTATTAAAGATAAATTCGATGATTTAGGTTTTGAAAAATATAAAGAATTCATTCATTTTGGCTTGACTTCTCAAGATATAAACAACACTTCATTTCCTTTAATGATAAAAAATGCAACACAAGAGGTGTATAAGCCACTTTTATCTGAGTTGTTAGAATTATTAGGAAGTCTTTCAACTACCTGGAAGAATATACCAATGTTGGCTAGAACACATGGTCAACCAGCATCTCCTACTTCTTTAGGTAAAGAAATTATGGTGTTCATTGAGCGACTTGAGGAGCAATTAGATCAAATGTCAAGATTATCAATTGACGCTAAATTTGGTGGGGCTACAGGAAACTTCAATGCTCATAAAGCGGCTTACCCAAATATTGATTGGAAGAAGTTTGCAAATAACTTTATTGGTGATGTGTTGGACTTAAAAAGACAACAAACAACCACTCAAATTGAACATTACGACAACCTTGCTGCATTGTTTAATTGCATGAGCAGAATCAATGTCATTCTTATTGATTTTTGTCGAGATATATGGACTTATATTTCAATGGATTATTTCAAGCAAAAAATTATTGCAAATGAAGTTGGTTCATCAGCAATGCCACACAAGGTTAATCCAATAGATTTTGAAAATGCAGAGGGAAATTTAGGATTGGCAAATGCCATATTTGATCATTTAGCATCAAAATTACCTATTAGTAGATTGCAAAGGGATTTGACAGATTCAACAGTACTAAGAAATATTGGAGTACCAATATCACATACAGTTATTTCTTTGAAGTCGATAATGAAGGGAATTTCTAAACTTGTTTTGAACGAAGACAAGATAAAAGCAGACTTAGAAGCGAACTGGGCAGTGGTTGCAGAGGCAATTCAAACTGTTTTAAGACGAGAAGGCTACCCAGAACCATACGAAGCATTAAAAAACTTGACAAGACGGAATTCAGTTACCAACAAAGCAAGTGTTTCAGAATTCATTGATTCATTGGAAGTTTCGAATGAAATTAAGAAAGAATTAAAGCAATTTTCACCTAGTAATTACCTAGGATATAATTAATTTAAAATTTTTTCAATTCTATTGTTGGTTCAAACTCTAGGATTCCTATATTTGCACTCCCTTTTAAGGGAGGTCTATGACCTTTAGGTGAGGTGGGTGAGTGGCTGAAACCAGTAGTTTGCTAAACTGCCGTACTCTAACCGGGTACCGCGGGTTCGAATCCCGCCCTCACCGCTTAATGGTTCCGTAGCTCAACTGGATAGAGCAATTGCCTTCTAAGCAATAGGTTCCAGGTTCGAGTCCTGGCGGAATCACGATAGTGCTGGAGACAGACGAGAAGTCTATCCCGAATGACTGAAAGGAATTTCGGGAAGTCTTGGCGGAATCACTATTAAAGATAACCAGTTCGGGGTGTAGCGTAGCCCGGTTATCGCGCCACGTTTGGGACGTGGAGGTCGCAGGTTCGAATCCTGCCACCCCGACAAACAAGAAGCCCATCAGACATCGTCTGATGGGCTTTTTTGTTTTCAAGAAGTCTCAAACTTGTTTGAGACGATGAGGAAAACAAAAAAGCACACGAAGTGTGCGCTTCGAAGTTTGTCCCCCAACCCAAATAAGGATCACCGAGCGAATGAAACGCAGTGGAATGAGCGAAGTAATCCTTGACAGCAAGAGTAGTTAGCAAGAGCAAGAGGTTATTAAATGACTTTAATGATACTTCATACTTAAAAAAAAGCACACGAAGGGCCCCCTTCGTGTTTGAAGTCCACCCAAATCTGAGCAAAGTGTGAGCTTAGAGTTAAGGATAAATCCAAACACCTAACCATAGACAGTCATTTCGATCGGAGTGCAACGAAGTGAGAAATCTTCCTTCAATTAGGCAAATAGTTATTCTTATGCTTTAGGTATTACGAAGCATTTATTTTTTAGCTCAAACTTTAAAGATTACATGACTTCGAATTGTCTCTGCAAGAAAAAAAACTGCCATACAATTGATAAGCAATGTTTCTTTTGAAAAACCCACTACAATTGTAATATTCCTGTGCTATATTGTTACGAGTAATACTTTTACCTTATTTTAGCAAATTCAAATTTAAAATAACTCAATGAAACTTCGATTATTAACCATAGTGGCAACTGTTGCCATTTTAATTAGTGCTTGTACAGATAAAAAATCTTCAAGTAGAAAATACCAATCAGTAAAAAACGACCCTACAGAGGCTAGAATTTATACCCTAGACAATGGCCTTAAAGTATACCTAAGTGTAAACAAGGATGAACCTAGAGTTCAAACCTTAGTTGCAGTAAAAGCTGGTTCTAAACAAGATCCTGCTGATGCTACTGGATTAGCTCATTACTTAGAACATATGTTGTTTAAAGGAACTAGTGAGTTAGCTACCACTAATTGGGAAGAAGAAAAAGCTATTCTTCAACAAATAAGCGACTTATACGAAGCAAGAAGAAATACCACTGATGAAGGTGAAAGAACGACTATCTACCAACAAATTGACAGTCTTTCTTTTATAGCTGCAAAATTTGCAATCCCTAATGAATATGATAAAGTGGTTTCAGGAATGGGTGCAAAAGGAACAAACGCCTTCACCAGTTTTGAACAAACCGTTTATATCAATGACATCCCAAGTAATGAAATTCAAAAATGGGCTGAATTAGAAAGCTTACGTTTTCAAGATCTTGTATTGCGTTTATTTCATACAGAACTAGAAACTGTATACGAAGAGTTTAATAGAGGTCAAGATAGCGATGGACGTAAAATGATTTTCAAAATGTTTGAAAAGATGTTCAAAAACCATCCTTATGGAACGCAATCAACTATCGGAACTGCCGATCATTTGAAAAATCCAAGTATGGAAAAAATTCACGAATACTTCGTGAAAAACTACATTCCTAACAACATGGCAATTATCATGTCAGGTGATATAGATCCAGATAAAACAATCGAAATCATTAATGAAACTTTTGGAAAATGGGAAAAGAAAGAAACTCCAGTTTTCACTTTTACTCCTGAAGAACCAATTACAGGCATAATTGAAGGGGAAGTTTTAGGACCACAAGCTGAAAACTTAATGATTGGATACCGTTTTGGCGGTGGAAATACTCAAGACCCTATCTACTTAACTGTTATTGATGCTTTATTAAATAATGGTCAAGCTGGTTTAATTGACTTAAACCTTATTAACCAACAGAAAGTATTACGTGCTAATAGCTTTGTTTATGAGCTAAAAGATTATACCGGGTTTTTCTTAAGTGGTTACCCACGTCAAGGACAAAGTTTAGATGAAGTAAAAGACCTTTTATTAGAACAAATTGAATTAATAAAAACAGGAAACTTTGACGACTACCTTTTGGACGCCATTATAAAAGACTTTAGATTAAGTCAAATGAGAACGCTTGAAAGTAATCAAGGTCGTGCATTTAATATGTTAGACGCCTTTATTATGGAGCGTGATTGGGAAGACCAAGCACAACTTTTAGAAAAGCTTAAAGGTATTACAAAAGAAAAGCTAGTTGAGTTTGCTAACAAGAACTTTAAAGACAACTATATCTACGTTAAAAAATTAACTGGTAACGACCCAAGCATTGTTAGAATTCAGAAACCTTCAATTACTCCATTAGAAATTAATAGAGAGGATGAATCAGTTTTATATAAACGTTTAGATAGTATTGAAAGTGGACGAATCACTCCTTTGTTTGTTGATTACAAATCAGCAATAAACACTGCCAGCCTAGAAAATGGTTTAAGCTTTAGCAGTATTGAAAACAAAACTAACGAAATTTTCAATCTGTACTATTTGTTTGATATGGGAACTGACAACGACAAACAATTGTCAATTGCTCTTGACTACCTTACCTATTTAGGAACTGACAAATACACCAGTGATGAATTGAAAAAAGAATTTTTCAAACTCGGCCTTAGCTTTGATGTATTTAGTTCAAGAGATAAGGTTTACATATACTTAACTGGACTTCAAGAAAGTTTTGAAGAGGGTGTTAAGTTGTTTGAGCACATTTTAGCAAATGTTAAAGTTGATGAAACTGCTTTTGTAAATCTTTCACAAGATGAATTAAAAGACAGAGCGGATACAAGACTTAATAAAGGTTCTATTTTATTCGGTGCTATGAATGACTATGCTAAGTATGGTCCAAAGTCGCCTTTCACTAATAAAGTTTCAAATAAAAACATAGTGGAAATTAATCCTCAAGACCTGGTAGATAAAATTAAAGATCTAAGCAATTTTAAGCATAGAATATTTTATTACGGTCCGGCAAAAACTAGTGTTGTTGAATCGGTTTTAGAAGAACATCATATGGTTAGCGAAGAGTTAAAAGACTATCCTGCAGCTCAAAAATTTGAAACATTAGCTACTGTTTCTAACAAAGTTTATTTCGTAGACTACGATATGGTTCAAGTTGAAATGATGCAAATTAGTAGGTCTAAAATGTTTGATGCTAAAAACATTCCCTTAGCCTCTATTTTTGGTGAATACTTTGGTTCTGGACTTTCTTCAATCATTTTTCAAGAAATTAGAGAAGCAAAAGCATTAGCATATAGTGCTTATAGTGGTTACTCAACACCTTCAAGTAAGGATGAATACCATTACGTAACAACTTATATTGGAACACAAGCTGATAAATTAGTTGAAGCGACTAAGGCAATGAATTTCTTAATGAATAATATGCCTGAAACTCAAGAGCAATTTAATGCTGCAAAAAGTGCTGCATTAAAGAAAATTGAAACAGATAGAATCACAAAGACCTCCATTTTCTTTAGTTATGAAGCAGCTAAAAAAATAGGCTTTGATTATGACTATAGAAAGGATGTTTATGATGCAATTGAAAAGATGACCATGGCTGACTTAAAAGTATTCTTTGATGCTAACATTGCAGGTTCTACTTATTCTAAACTAGTAATTGGTAAGAAGAAGGACATGAATATGAAAGTTCTAAAAGATATGGGTGCAATGCAAGAATTAACTCTTGACGAAATCTTTAACTACTATTAGTAGTATCTAAATTAATTCAAAAGGGCATTTCGAAAGATTTGCCTTTTTTTTATGCGATGAATATTTTCCAAATCCCGCTAAGGAAGATAGCTAAGAATCCTAAAGGTGTAAGTACTTTCCAGCAAAATTGCATTAATTGATCTATTCTAAGTCGTGGGAATGTCCAACGAATCCAAATATGTGAAAATAACAGAACAAAGGCCTTTGAAAATAGCCAAAAAATAGACCATACGCCACCTGTGCTTAATTCATTCAGCTTTACGGCGCCAACGTTAGGTAATGGAGAGTTGTATCCGCCAAAGAACAGAATAGCCATTAGTAAGCAAACCAAAAGCATCATGCCATATTCACTTAGCATAATAGCTCCAAATCTAAAACCACCATACTCCACGTGATAGCCTGCAACTAATTCAGATTCAGCTTCGGGTAAATCAAAAGGAGCTCGATTTGATTCTGCTAAGGAAGCACAGTAGTAAATGAAAAATGCTAATAATAGATGTGGCGCTTGAAAAATATTCCATGCAAAAAATCCACCAATAGCACTCACATCCCAAAATCCCATAAAGAGAGTCTCTGAACCACTTACGCCTTGTTGCTGAGTAATTAACTGTAAGTCGAGTGTACCTGAAATCATCACAACAGAAACGATGGCAAGGCCCGCTGGAATTTCATACGATATTATTTGCGCGACTGATCTAACAGCACCAATAAGAGCATATTTGTTATTGCTACCCCATCCTGCCATTAAAATTCCAATTACATCTAATGATAAAATAGCTAATATGAAAAACAGCCCTAATGTTGTACCACTAGCTTGAATGTTTTCGCTAAATGGTAAAACCGAGTAACCCAAAAAAACCGCAAGAAATATTACCATAGGTGCTAAAGCAAATAGTAATTTATTTGCTGCCGTTGGTACTATAATTTCCTTCTGAAGAAGCTTTAAAATATCCGCTGCGGTTTGCAGCAATCCGTACCAACCAGTTTCCATTGGACCCAACCTGTCTTGAATAAAAGCTGCGATTTTACGCTCGGCATATACAGCCACTAAACCATAAGCTGAAAAGCCTATTACACAAAAAATCGCTATGATTATGGCTTGAATCATTAATCAGCCCAAAGGTGTTCTAGTTCTAAATGAAGTGGTTTGGTAAAAAACGTTCTCGTACTCTTTTCGAACGAATCGGTTAAGTCACTCACATAAAAATGGTGCTTAGCCTCAAGTTTTTCTGAAAGAAGTTTTTTAGTTTTTAATAACTTTTGAACCGCTAATGCAGTAACATGGGCGGAGTCAATAACATTTACAGAGCCATTATAATACTCCTCTACCTCTTCTTTAATTAAAGGATAGTGAGTACAGGCCAAAATCAAAGCCTCAATATTATCTAAAGGCTTTTTCTCTAAGTAAGAATTTATAATAGTTCGGCTGATGTTATTATTGAAAAACCCTTCTTCTATCATTGGACAAAGTAAAGGTGTACTTAACGAACCTACGTTTATCCCCTTGACAATTTTTTCTAATTTACGAGGGTAAATACGTGAACCAATTGTTCCTTTCGTACCAATAACTCCTACGTTTTTATATTTCTGTTCTTTTACGTGGGCAACTATTGGATCAATTACATTTAAAATAGGAATTTCATTGCCTATCTCTTTCACAACTTCCTTATAAGCAAATGATGAAGCTGTGTTACAAGCTATAACTATAGCTTTGCAATTCTTTTGAATCAAAAACCGAGTTATTTTTTTGGAATAACTAATTATAGATTCTTTTGATTTATCGCCATAAGGCAGATGGGCAGTGTCCCCAAAATAAATCAATTGTTCATTGGGCAATAGTTCTTGAATTGCATGGGCTACTGTTAATCCGCCGATACCTGAATCAAATATTCCTATGGGTCTGTTATTGCTCAAAATTTGGATACAAAAAAACCCTGTCACTTTAGTTGACAGGGTGTAAAGATATTTTTTATTTTAATTATATACCTAGTTTTGTTTTAACAGCATCAATGATGTCGTCAGTTGTACTAGCAACTAATACCGCACCCGTGCTTGTATCAAATACATAAGCGTATTTTTTCTCTGCTGCTACATCGTCAATGGCTTTTTGAACCTTTGTTAATATTGGCTGGTATAATTTTTCACGTTCAGCAACAATATCTTGTTGTGCAGTTTGCTCAAATTGACGTATTCTACCTTCTAAGTCAGTAATTTCTTTAATTTTTGACTGCTTAATCGATTCTGCCATATTAACCTGCTTTGCTTGAAAGTCAGTTAATTTCTTTTGGTATTCTTGAGACATTACCATTAACTCAGAATCAAGATCTTTGCCGTATTTCTGCAAAGCTTGATCAGCTTGAGAAACTTCAGGCATTAAAATTAACAGGTCGCTAGTGTTAATGTGTGCAAATTTTTGAGTTTGCGCAAATGTTACGGTTGCAATACAAATTGCAAATACTATAGTTACTAATTTTTTCATTTTACTTTTATTTTCTATTTGTTAGATTCTTCAGTTTCAGTTATGTCGGCAAAATTTCCAGGGGTATAGCCAAGTTCTTCAATTACTTTATCGCTATTATCATATCTATCATTAGCATAAAGCATTATTAATTCACTGTTTTTGTCAAAGATAAAACTTAATGAACCAGATTTAGCAACTTGCTCAATAGCTTCATAAACTTTATCTTGTATTGGTTTCACAAGTTCCTGACGAAGGTCAAACAACTCACCTTCATATCCAAATTTCTCACGTTCGAATGTTTTAACTTTTTTCTCAGCATCAACAATCTCTTTTTCTCTTTTCTGCTTCATTGAAGGCGTCAAAAGAACCTGATCTGTTTGATATTCCTTATACATCTTATCGATTGAAACATACTGTTCATCTACTTCTTTTCTCCAATTAGCTGCCTGTTCATCTAACTTTTTCTGTGCAGAACTGTACTCTGGTATATGTCTTAAAATGTATTCAGTATCAACGTATCCAAATCGTTGAGCAAATAGGCTTGTTGCAACCATAAGCACTGCAAAGATTGAAACTAGTATTCGTTTGTTTTTCATATCGAGTGATTTTAAATTTTAGAAGCTAATTTTTTGAAATGGTTTAAAACTGTTGTCCAATTGTAAAAGCAAATCGTCCTTTTGCACTATCATTAAACCCAGGTATTTCATCAAACCTCCAACCATAGTCAACCCCTAAGAGTCCAAAAATAGGAAGAAATATTCGAGCACCAAACCCAGCACTTCGCTTAACACTAAATGGGTTAAACTGACTAAATGAGTTCCAGGTATTTCCAGCATCGGCAAAAGCCAATACAAAAATTGTAGCACTTGGATTTAAAGTTAAAGGCTGTCTTAATTCTAAACTATATTTTGAATAAAAAGGACTACCATTATCTCTTGCTTCATCCGTTTGGGCAACCGATCTATTTGCATAACCCCGTAAACCAATTATTTCAGAACCTTGAATTCCATCTAACCCTGAAAATCCACTTAATCCATCTCCACCTAAAACAAAACGTTCAAACGGACTGAATCCAATGTCAGAACTATAAAATCCTAAGAAACCATATTGTAATGAAGTTTTAAGCACTAAGTTTCCTACTATGTTATTGTACCAAGTATTATCAAACTTCCACTTGTGATATTCAATAAACTTGTATAATTCACTTGTAGGTAAATCTGAATAATCTTTGTTATTCAATAAACTATAAGGTGGAGTTACTTCAACAGAAAGAGACATTGTTGAACCTCTTCTTGGATAAATTGGTGCATCTACTGAATTTCTCGATAGAACAGAACGTAAGTTAACGTTATACGAAATACCATCTGAGAAAGTGAAAACTGGGGATGCTTTTACCGTATACTTTTGGAAATTCAAACTGTTCACTAAAGTGAAAAAATCATCTGGTTTCTTCAATCTCTTTCCTAAACTAACACTTACACCAGAAATACGTATAAATGATTCTGTATCAAAAATACTGGTAAGAAAGCTTCTATTAGTTGAGGTCTTACTATCAAAAATTGAGAAGGTAAAGGAATTAGGCTTTTTACCACCCAACCATGGTTCTGTAAATGAAAATGAATACGAACGATATTGCAGTCCATCAGTTTGAGCTCTTATACTCAACCGCTGTCCATCACCACTCGGCACAGGATTCCAAGCGCCTTTTTTAAAGGTGTTTTGTATAGAGTAATTGTTTAGGGATAAGCCCAAAGTTCCTATTATTCTTCCTCCACCAAAGCCACCACTCAGTTCAATCTGATCTGAAGGTTTTTCTGCTAAAGTGTATTCAATATCTACAGTTCCTGTTTCTGGATGTGGAATTGGATTTACACCAAGTCTTTCTGGATCGAAATATCCTAATTGTACTAATTCTCTTGTTGTTCTAATTATATCAGATCTTGAAAACTTTTGACCCGGCTTAGTTCTAATCTCTCTATAAACTACTTTGTCGTTTGTCTTTTCGTTTCCTTTTACAATAATTCTGTCAATGGTTGCTTGAGCACCTTCATAGATTCTTATTTCTAAATCTATTGTGTCATTATAAATACGTTTTTCAATTGGTGTTATTTGGAAAAACAAGTAACCATCATCAAGATATAAAGAACTTACATCTCTTCCTGCAGGATCTATACTTAGTCTTTTGTCAAGTAAGGCTTTGTTGTATATTTCACCTTTATCAATTCCTAATATATTGCTTAATGCCTTGTCTTTATACTTACTATTTCCGGTCCAAATAATCTTTCCAAAATAATACGGATTTCCCTCTCGGATTTCTATATCTAGGTTAATTCTATCTTCCGAAACCTTATAAATTGAATCCTTTATAACTTGTGCATCTCTATACCCATCGTCGTTATATTTAGCAATAAGCTTTGCAATATCCTCTTCCAAGTTTTTATCTAAGTACTTACTTACCTTAAATATTCTAAACTTGTTAACCTCTTTTGTTTCTTTTAAAAAGTGCTTAACCTTTTTATCGGTAAAGTGAGTATTACCTGTAATAGTTATGTTTTCAATTTTGGTTTTTTCCTTCTTATCTACTTTAATTACCATCTCAACTGAGTTTGGCTTCACTTTATCGTCAATAATAATCAACTCTACCTCTGCATTATAATATCCTTTATCTACAAAGTGCTTTATAACTAAACGTTCAGTATTGTTTAATAAATTGTCGTTTACAATTTTACCACGAACTAAGTTTATCTTTTCTCGTAAATCATCAGCTGTAGATTTTTTAACACCCTCAAATCTAAACCTAACAAGTCTTGGCCTTTCAGAAAGCTTGAGGTCAAGAAAAATAAGTTCTCCTTGAATTTTGGATATTTCAATAGAAACATTGTCGAATAAGCCTTGTTTCCACAGGTTATTAATTGCAGCTGTAATATCTTCTCCAGGAATTTTTATTCGATCACCTATAACTAAGCCACTCAAACTTTTAATGGCATTTACGTCTAGATATTCTATTCCACTTACTACTATCCCGGCAATTTCATATTGCTTGGGCTTAGCATAATCTAATGAGTTAGACTGCGAGCTATTATTCAACTTATTAAGCTGGGCAGAACTAAATTGAAAGCATCCTATTAGGGCACATACTAGTAATAATAATCTCATTAATTATTTTCGTTTTTAAGCATTTGTTCACTAATCTTTCCAAATCGACGTTCTCGTTGTTGATAGTCAACTATTGCTTCATACAAATTTTCCTTGGCAAAATCGGGCCATAGACACTCAGTAAAATACAATTCAGTATAAGCACTTTGCCATAACAGGAAATTACTTAAACGATGCTCTCCTGATGTTCGTATAAGTAATTCTGGATCTGGTATTGAATAGGAGTTTAAGTACGATGAAAACAACTCTTCAGAAATCTCATCCTCTTTTATTAATCCTTCTTTAACATCTTTTGCAATTCGTTGAGTAGCGCCAAGAATTTCCCAACGTGAACTATAACTTAGTGCTAAAACTAATGTTGTGCCTGTGTTATCTTTCGTTTTAGCCATTGCTTCAGCTAATTCTTTTTGGCAATATTTAGGCAATGACTGGGTATCTCCAATGGTTTTTAAAATGATGTTATTCTCCATTAAAGTTTTAGTTTCTTTATTAATTGTAGAAACTAGTAAAGTCATCAAGGCATTAATTTCAAATTTTGGTCTGTTCCAATTTTCGGTACTAAATGCATACAAGGTTAAAAAGTTAATTCCCAGCTCCGCGCAGGCTTCAACAGCATCACGAACCGCTTTTACTCCGTTTTTGTGTCCAAAAACTCTCTTCTGACCTTTTTGTTTAGCCCATCTCCCATTCCCATCCATAATGATGGCAACGTGTTTGGGTAAATTATTCTTTTGTATATTATCCTTAAGACTCATTCTAAAAAAACTGTGGGCAGCGGTAAGGATTTATAGTGTATGAGATTCCAATAGTTAGGAAAAAGTACTTATCTAGATTAGTATCATCGCCTCTTTGAGTGAAGGATTTATCGAATCCATCAGTGCTTCTATCTGATAATGTTCCAGCAAATTCGCCTTTTTCTTCTTGTAGCTGATTTAAATCAGGATAATCACCTCCAATGTCATCAATATAATCTGATGATGTAAATCTGTAACCAAATGAAGTATTTAAGTTGTATTGTTTGCCTAGTCTCAATCTTGTGCCTAAACCAAAAGGTATGGCAATGCCAAATGGCGCGTACGCTTTTTCACCCCCTGCTAGGCCCTGTCCCTCTGTACCAACCGAACGTAATTTATACTCCACACCATCAAGCTCTGTAGTAGATGAAAATTGAAATAATGTTATTCCATAAAATAAATAAGGAGTGAATTTTTTCGACATGTTTCCGCTAACATATGGGAAATAATTAATTTCCATTAATCCAGAAATTTCATTTATTTGAGAAGTGAAATCTAAATTTCTTTCAATTTGATTTTCACTGGTGCCGTATTTTGAATCGCTTGCCCTTATTGTACCAGTTGAATAACCTAAGCTGTAAGAAATTCTATTATTTTTATTGTATCGATAGAAAAACCTAAAGGAACTCCCTGAAAATGAGAACAATTCGTTTTTATTAATATCACCCAAATAACCTGCTGCTCCTCCTTCTAATCCGAACTCATTTTTTTGAGCTTGAACCACCGAAAGGTTAACAATAATTAGAAGAAGAGTGATTAGTGGTTTCAATACGTATTAAATTGGCTGCGAAGTTAACAATTAGCCTTGATTATAGCTCTTTAATTCGCTTAATGTTGGGTTTTATCATCATCCGAAACTCCTGAATTTCTGCTATCCAAGCCCCACATAAGCTTCTCTCTTAACGTACTTAAAAAGTTTTCATTGCTTAATCGAATTAAGTTTAACGAAAAAGGAGCTTTTTTAACTGCTATTTGCGTGTTTAATGGTAAAGTTACGGTTCTAGAATCTAAGGATAGATTAAAATGCGGTGCTCTACTTTCAACTTCAAAAGTGACAACACTTTCATCTGAAATAATTACCGGTCTTACATTTAAATTATGAGGAGAAATTGGGGTAATCACAAAGTTTCCGGATCTTGGAAAAATAATAGGTCCACCACAACTTAATGAATAGCCTGTTGAACCTGTTGGAGTAGCCACTATTAAGCCATCTGCCCAATAAGAATTTAAAAATTCCCCATTCAAATAAGTATGAACCCTTATCATTGATGATGAAATACTTTGATGAATTGTTGTTTCATTCAAAGCACAGTGAAAATCTTCAAATAATGGAGACTCTACCTCTAATTGCAACATTGTTCTTTGATCAATTACATAATGACCTTGAATAAGACTATTTATAGCACTTTTTATGTTGCCTTTATTGATACCAGCCAAAAAGCCTAAACGCCCCATGTTGATGCCAATTATAGGAATACCTTTATCTTGTACTAGTCTAACAGAATCAAGCAGAGTGCCATCACCACCTATACTGCAGAGGTAATCAACTCCAATCAACTCATTGCTTGAAGAAAATACTTCAACTTTTGATCTGATTTTCACCTTTCCACTTAAGTAATTGTGGTAGTCCTTAAAAATTATAATTTCTGCCTGGACCTGCTCTAATGCATCAAGTAGTTCTTGGACGTAAGTTAGGCTTGAGTTTTTGTAAATACGACCATAAAGGGCAATCTTCATAGACAATTTTTTGGTCTAAATGTTAAGATATTTCATCAACGACTCATATCTGTCAACGGTATCGTCCAAAAATTTATTAATATGGTACGAACCTTTAATTTTATACTTAAATCTAACTAATGAATTGATGATGTATGTTAAATCATCTTTATCAATTTTTAAAGTTAATTCGAGTTTAGTTGAGTCTTGATGGGATGTTATATAAGTACTTAAAATTCTAGCACCATCTCCTTCTATTATTCTTGCAATCTCCGCTAAGGAGTAATCTCTTACACCCAATTCTAATACTAAAATTCCGCCAGCTCCTTCTACTGAAGTCATCATAGCAAAATTTTCAAGCAAATCTTGCAAAGAAATAAGTCCTAAATAGGTTTTGGTATGATTTAATACTGGAACTATTGTAAGTTTTTGCTCATTTATAAGGTTTATCACCTCATAAATATGAGCATCTTCAAGAACATAAGGCTTTATTAAACTTAACGAGTGAGCACCAATTACTTCTGTTGGAGCATTTAGGTCAATAATATCTTCTTCAGAAATTAATCCTAAAAACTCTCTATTGTTTACAATTGGTAAATGATTAACACGAAACTCACCCATCCATGCCAAAGCTCTTTCGGCAGTGTCTGATGTTTTTAGTGGTGGAATTCCATCTGTTATTAATTCACTTGCAATCATTTCTTTTGTTTTTCTAAGAAGTTACCTAGTATGAGGTTAAACGCCTGGGGTTGTTCCATCATTGCAGCGTGTCCACATTTATCAATCCAGTGCAATTCAGATTTTGGCAACAATGAATCAAACTCAAGCGCCACTTCTGGTGGTGTAATAGTATCTTGTTGTCCCCAAATTAAACATACGGGGATTTTAATGTCTGGTATTTCTTTTCGTAGATTATGACGCATTGCTGATTTAGCCATAGCTAAAATTCGAATAACCTTATTTCTATTGTTTACAATTTCAAACACCTCGTCTACAAGCTCTTTAGTTGCAGTTTCGGGAGCATAAAAAGTGTATTCAACCTTTTCTTTAATAAAATTATAGTCTTCTCGTTTAGGGAAACTTCCACCCATTGAGTTTTCATATAAACCTGAACTACCTGTTAACATTAGGGCGCTTACCATTTCTGGATGTTCTAAAACGAAAACCAAAGCAACGTGTCCTCCAAGAGAATTTCCCAATAAAGTGAACTCTTTTATTCCTATAAACTTTACAAATTTATGAACGTATTTAGCCAGGTGACTAACACTTGTTTTAAGTAGAGGCATTTCATAAACCGGCATTAATGGAATTATTACTCGATAGTTGGGTGAAAACTTATCGAAAACATCTTGCCAATTACTTAAAGCCCCAAAAAGACCATGAAGTAATAATAATACTTCACCCTCTCCTTGTTCTACATACTGAAAACCTTTTTCTTCTATTACTTTTAATTCCATTTATTATTTGGTTGAAGGTGTGTCAAAATTACACGAATACTTCATATAGCCATCAATTTAGAATAAATAATTCGTACTAGTGAAATAATACAAATATAAATTAATAATGACCCCGTTAAATTTTAGATTTCCAAAGAATTATATAATAATATCTGGAGGTTCTAAATCAGGTTCACCTAACTGACTTTTTATTGACTCCCACAGTCCATTAAGATTATCAAAATGTCTGCCAAAAAAATCAAATACCCAAGGTGCAACTGGAGAAACATATTTAAATGTATTAGAATTGGTTAAATTCTCAACGTTTACAAAAGAAGTTGCCTTTACTAACCAAACTAAAACACTGAGTAAAAAGGCGAATTTTAGAACAGAAACGGCTATCCCAGCCACTCTGTTAAAAATTCCCAAAAGTGTAATGTTAATTAAATAGTTTAAGAGCTTTCCGATAATAACAACAGCTAAAACAATTCCAATAAACACTAAAAAATAGGATATTATTGGGATAAAATTGCTTTGCCAATCAGTATTTTCATTAAGATAGGTTGTCAATTTATAAGCAAGTGCAAAGCTTCCTATTAAACCTGCAATTACAGCAATTGTACCAATAATTTCCTTTATAAAGCCGTTTTTATAGCCTTTGTACATTGCAAGGGCAAGGAACACTAATGCTAGTATGTCGAACCAATGCAAACCTTAAGATAATCGTGATTTAACCACTGTAGCAATTACTTTACCATCGGCTTGGCCCGCTAATTTAGCACTTGCCATTCCCATAACCTTACCCATGTCTTTCATTGAGTTTGCACCTACTTGGGCTATTATTTCATCAACAATTTTGGTTACCTGTTCTTCACTTAATGAAGCTGGAAGCAAAGACTCAATTAATTCTAATTCTTCTTTTTCTTTATCTGCAAGATCAGGACGGTTTTGTTTTTCAAAAATCTCTAATGAATCTTTACGTTGTTTGGCTTGTTTTTGAAGCACTTTCATGCCGACATCATCTGCTTTGCTTTCGTCCCAGCCAGCATTAGTTTTCTCAATTAATAGGGCTGATTTTATTGAACGTAAAGCGCGTAAATCACCTTGACATTTCTCTTGCATGGCCTTTTTAATTAAACCATCAATTTCTGAAAATATGTTCATTATTTAGTTATTATAAGCTGCTCGTTTGCAACCGTTCCATCAATTAACTCAATACCTAACATATATACACCAGGGCTTAAATCACTAATCAATATTGAAGTATTTCTCAATTGAATTTCGTCAATTGTTTTCACCAATTTACCTGTTACATCAGTAATTGATAATGCACTTACTAAATCGGGATTTGAAACCTCAATAGTAATATTGTCTGTAGCTGGATTTGGATACATTGAGATACTTAAATCTAAGTCTGATTTAAGCTCAACAGAAATGTCCATATCAACAACGATGTAATCAATTTTGGTTTCAGCAATATTACAGCCATCTATAGTAACATTTAAAGAAACTGAATAAGTTCCTAAAAACGCATAGATATGCTCTGGTTCAAAATCTTGCGATAATTCACCATCACCAAAGTCCCATAAATAATTTGCATCAACCGTTGATAAATTGGTAAACCTAATGGTATCTCCCAATACTATTTGAGTTTCATTTGCTTCAAAATCTGATATAACTTCTATTATACTTATAGTTACAGAATCAAAATTAGATACACATCCATTGCTATAAGCAACTACATGGTAGGTGCCACCGCTAGAAATATCTGTAAACTGCAAGGTATCACTTGTGCTTATAGAACCCGATTGAAAACTGTAATTATACCATTTGATAGAATCAAGTGTTGAATAATCTACAAGATTTAAAATAATATCCTCCCCTTCACATACAAATATCGAATCTTGTGCGAGTTCTATTGTCGGATTCGGAATGGCAATCAAATCTACTCTAGTTCTAGAAGCACTATTACAACTACCATTTAAAGAAGTTCCAACAAAATAAGAAGTGTCATTCATTAAATCTAAATTTAATGAAAATCCTTCATGCACTTTAATTCCGTTTTCAGAATCCGTAAACCATTCATACGTTAATGATTGTGAAGGATTTACAACCTCTAATGTAACATTTTCACCAAAGCAATATGCATTACCGCCAGTAATTTCTGGTGCGGTAGGGTTATTTATCACTTCTACTTCAAACGACAAACGATCACCTAAACAACCATTTAATATAGGTTCAACAAAATATATTGAGTTTCCAGAAAGTGGTGGTGTACTAAAGGTTGGTCCTGTGAAAATTGAAGAACCATTGGTTGCTACATCAAACCAATCAATCTGTGAACCTGCAGTTCCTTGTGCAGTAATTTGACTTTCATTATCAGCGCAGATAATTTCGTCTCCACTCAAATCAGTAATTTCTGGTTGAGGTTTAACTGTTATTGTTATTTCTGCACTGTCTTTACAACCACTGCTATTGTTTGCTATAATTACTTCGTAAACGGTAGTTACCGATGAACTAACTGTTGGGTCACCAATAGTTGAGTTAAACCCTACTGGGTTTGATTTCCATAAGTAATTAAACCCAGAAATGCCTGTTTCTCCAATATCAGCACTTTCACCAATACAAATACTTTGGTCTGTTCCTGCAACAGGAATAGGAATTGGTGTCACCTCAATTAAAACAGAGTCGATTGCTGTACAGCCTGTAATATCGTCTACAATGTTTAAATAATATTTAGTAGTAATACTTGGACTTACATTAGGCATCGCATCAGTTGAAGTAAACCCACTTAGATCACTTGTCCATGAATAACTGATGTCTGTTACAGATGGTGCACCAATATCCACACTTTCACCTATACAAATTGCTTGATTAGCTCCTGGATTAGGAACAGGTGCTGGTGTATATTCAACTTCGTAAGTTGGAGAAGATCCCTCACAACCCGAAGCGTTCTCTACAGAAACACTAAATACCCCTGATTGTCCTATTTTTATTGATTCTGTGAACTTTCCATTTGACCATTGCCATGAAACACCTTCAGATGCCGTTAAGATTACTGAATCTCCAGGACATAATGGATTTACTTTACTCACATTAATTAATGGAGCTGGATTAGGATTAACCGTTACCGTAATTTCACCAGAGGTTGCTGGATTAGTATTTCCATCAGCACAAATTAAATCTGATGTCATGATGACTCTAATCTTATTTCCAGATACTAAAGTTGAAGAGGAGAAGAATCTATCTGTTTCTCCACCAATATTTGACCCATTCTTTTGCCATTGATAAGTTGGATTATCGCCTGATGTTGAACTGATTGCTTCAAAATTAATTGTTTCGCCAAAACAAACTGTGTTTGATGGGCTAGCTTCAGCACTTACATCAACTGCTACACCTGCCGTAGTAGGAGTTACAGTAATTGATTTTTCTGTTTGACAATTTGTACCCGTAGTTTTTTCAATTAAAGTATAAACCGTTTCTAAAATTGGACTTACCTCAACTGTTGATGTTGTAAAGGTAGTATTAAACGGAGCGGGTAAATCTGGATTATATGTCCAACTATAAGTGTTGCCAGCAATAGCAGCTCCACCTATTGTTATTGTATCTGTGTTGCATAATATACGATCTCCACCTGTAAAGGCAGCAGGTGCAGGATTGACAGTTATGATTACCTCATTCGTTTTTGTGCAACCTTTTGCACTTGTTTCCAACAAGGTATAGGTTGTGGTGAACTGAGGAAACGCCATTGGGTTAGCCAAAGACACGTTGTCCAAACCAGCTGAAGGAGACCAAAAATAAGTATTCCCTCCTATTGGCGCAGCTCCAATTTGTGTTGTATCATTTGAGCATTGAGTTTTATCAGCACCAGTTATTGCGTTTGGTGGCTGTTCAACATTAATTGTTATAGTTCTAGACAAATCGCATCCGGTTGACAATACAGTTTCAGTTAGGGTATAATCCGTAGAAACTATTGGTTTTGCTTGAGGATCTGAAATATTTGGATTTGACAATCCTGTAGTTGGTGTCCAAACATAAGTATTGCCTGGCTTGGCTGGAGCTCCCAATTTAAAGCTATCGCCTAAGCAAATGTATTTAATACTCCCTCCAGTTATTGCACTTGGTTCAGGGTTAATCTGTAAAGTTACAGCATTTGAATTAGTACAACCTGTTGCGGTTATTGTTTCTGTTAAGGTATAGGTAGTATTGGAATTTGGAGACACTTTAGGATTTGAGGATGTTGGATCATCCATATCAAAAGTTGGACTCCAAGAATAAGTATTTCCTACAACATCAGGAGATTTTCCAATTGCTAAACTATCGTCTGAACAATTAACACTATTTGCTATTGTAAATGCCTCAGGTACTGGGTTAGCAGTTATTGTAACCTGATCAGTTTTAAAACATCCTGATGAATTCACTGTAGCTTTTAAAGTATAGGTTGTAGTAACTTTTGGAGAAACTGAAGTTGTTGCAGTATTAGGAGACTGAACATTTGTAGTAGGTGTCCAACTATAGCTTACTCCACCAATCGGACTCATTCCTATTGATAAACTTTCTCCATCACAAATGGTAGCATCATTTCCTGCATTAGCTTCAGGTAATGGATTTACTTGAATGCTTTTATTTATAGGAAGTCCAACACATCCAGTTAATGTATTCGTTTGTACAACTGTTATCTGCGTGTTTTGATCTATAAAGTCGACCGCTATAATATTAGAACCATTTCCTGAAACAATTGAAGCATTACCTGTAACGCTCCATTGAAAAGAGGAATTTGCAGCACTGTTTACGCTAAATTGAGTTCCTTTTACATCTTCACAAACAGCAGATGGGCCAGAAATAGCACTTGTCGATGGCAGTGGAAATACCTCAATTATATCTACAAAATTTTTGTTTTCAGATCCGTAAGGTCCAGTAACAGTTTGATTAACCGTTTTCTTACCCGCTGTTGTATAAGTAACAGTATGAGGTCCGGGGCCAGTTGCAGTAGCAGGTGAAGCTCCAGCTCCAAAATTCCATGAGTACGTCTCTACTCTTCCTCTACTTACGTCCGAATAAGTCACCGATTGATTTACACAAATCGTGTCATTATCAACTAAAACGCCAGCTTCAGGAACACCAATGTCATCCACAAAAATATTATCAATATAAAGATGGTTACTAAAACGAGGTCCAGCTCTTTCAATTGCAATTATCAAACCCGTACCTCCATTTGCTACTGCTGAACTTAAATCAACTGATTCTCTTCTCCATTGACTATTTGTAGGAATATAGGGTGTGAAAGTACCACATCCACCACAAGAATAATTACCAACATTAGAAGGGTTACCATTGTTAGTAAATAAATTATTCAAACCTTTTTTATAGGTTGAAGATTGAAAAGTTTCTCCACAATCTGAAGAAATTAAAACTGTAAGTGAATCAGTAAATGGTCTGCTATAAAATTGCTCATAGGCAACATCAAAACTTAATTGAGGGCTAATTGCAGAAGCTAAATCTATAGCTGGCAAAATAATAGAGTTACCATTTGCAATATTTGAAAAATTAAATTCAATATTCGGTAAAACTGCAGAACCAGTTCCAACACCAAAAGCAGAAACACTTGCTCTTTGCCACAATTCATCTTGTGCAGTTAAATCTTGCGTTATTGTAAATTCATCATATGGAAACTGTGTAACTTCAAAATCCAATGAATAAGGAAGTCTTTTTGTTACATAAATCTCTATAAAATCCAATTCCGTAAGCGTATCAGTAATCCCTGGGTCTATTGCATCAGTTGCAATTAATTGAACTGTATAGAAACCACTTTCTGTATAAGTATGGGTTGGATTTTCAAGTGTGGAAGTATTATTACCTACACTTGCAGGATCTCCAAAATTCCATTTGTAATTGTTATTACTTCCTAAACTGTTGTTTGTAAAGGTCACTGTTAATGATGCACAACCTTCTGTAACATCTGCAGTAAAAAATGCTTCAGCATCAAAGTCAAATGCTGCATCGTTTGTAAAGAAACCACGACCATGAGTACCAGCTAACACTTGTTTATCAGAACTTCTAATCTGTAGCATATCTATTCTTACATTTGCTAAACCATTATTTGCTGGTGTCCAAACTGGAGAACTTACTGTAATATCATCACAAAACCAAGTACCCAATTCCGTAGCAATTAATACTTGTTTGTTATTGTCAGGATTAAACAGCGCCCATCGAACAGGCATGTCAGGTAGGTTACCATCTTTTGCTGTCCAATTTACACCACCATCGGAAGTGTACCAAATATTGTTTACCCCAAAGTTTGCATAAACTGCAACCATTTCGTTTGCAGTTGCGCCAAACTCAACACAGCTTAAATGTCCGGCCATTGAACCTGAAGCAATATTAGTTGCAGCTGGGGATCCACCATTAGCTCCGGTTATTCTAAATAAATCGCCTTGTGCTGTACCTACCATTAAGGTTGTGTTAACAAATGGACTTACCTTGAAATGACTTGCACTTCCAGAATATCCCGTTGGACTAATATTAGAACTTGATACCGTCCCTGATTTAATATTAATAGTTCTTTTTAATGATGACGATGTTCCTCCGTTTCCATCAGAGTACATGATACCAGCTACGTCATCGTAGTCAGATTCATCGATAAAATCACCACCACTGGTTAAAGAACTATAGGAGCTACCATTTCTTGTATATTGATAATTACCACTTTGAGAACTTATAATTCGTATATCACTATTGATTTGGTCAATATGGCAAAATGCCCCGTCACCACCACCTACTGCTGAGGCTTCACTAAAACCTGGTGATGTAAGTTGGCTGGTTCCGTTGTCTTGCGCGCCACCTAAATATAAATTTTGACCATTATTTGGACCTTGTGCGACACAATAAAATTGAGTTACATTGTAAGCATTATTTCGTTGTGCAATTGATAAAGAAGTTTGTGATGCAGTTAAATTAGAGGTATAAAAAACTCCACCATCGTTTCCAAAAACAGCTTCTGAAGAAGAACCTGGTTTGAAAATCATTTGGTGTTGATCTGCATGCACTAACGGTACACTTAATGCCGCAAGGTTGTTGTTATTTGACCATTTGGTAATTTGCTCCCAAGAATCGCCATTATTAAATGACCTAAAAAAATCTATACCACCAACATAAATTTTATTTTTATCATTGGGGTCAACTGTAAGTATTAAATCATACCAAGCTTGTCCCCTTGAAAAATCATCATTTGGAATACCATCATCAGCATCTGCAGGTTCTGTTTTAGCTACCCAAGC
Source organism: Sphingobacteriales bacterium (assembly GCA_047632595.1). GTDB lineage: Bacteria > Bacteroidota > Bacteroidia > Sphingobacteriales > Sphingobacteriaceae > JBLIDK01. The sequence continues at coordinate 23,362 of JBLIDK010000005.1, read as the reverse complement.
TCCACCTTTATTACTGGAAAATCGAATTCCACCAACTGCATTTGCAGATTCAAATATTGCATAAACATAATTAGCATCACTTGGTGCAACACCCAATTCTACTCTATTACCTAAACCTGAAGTACTTTGGGTCCAAGTAACTCCATTATCACTATATAAAACTTTACCGTTTTTGGTTCCTGCCCAAATTCTACCATCAGCAGCTATTTCCAAATCATTTACCGCTTCAAGATTATGAACATTTGTAAATGAAGCACCCCCGTCTGTAGAACGCATAATACCAGTTACACCATGTGGAACTGAAAAACCTGTAGTTCGTTCTGAGGCAGCATAAATTACTCCATTTCCAGATTCGTTTTTTACAACAATATCGTTCACATATGCTAGATTAGAAGCTGCTGAAAGTTGTGTCCACGTGCTTCCTTGGTCTGAAGACTTCCAAATACCAAATCCAACTAAATGACTTCCATTACCTCCTCTTCGAGTCCAGCTTTCTCCTGTGCCAACGTAGTAATTATCATCATTTACAGGGTCATGGGTGATTACAGAAACACCTAAATTAGCCCACATATCAGATACATTTACCCATTGTGAAGCAGAACTTGTAATATCATTATTGTACCATAGCCCACCAGAAGTAGCTCCTGCCCATACTTTTTTACCACTAACATCATTAGGGTCCCACATTAATCCTCTGGTTCTTCCACCAACTGATGCTGGACCTCTTTCCACCCAAGTTGCTCCGGCTTGTGCAGCACCAAACCCTTGACTTTGATCTTGCTCATCATCACTTTTAAATAAACTTTTTATAATAGAATTTAATCGCTCCCTAGGTGGATACCCTAACAATGGATCCATTGTCATTAGAAAATCACGTTCCATTGCTAAATCTGGTCTATCAGCTTTAGGAATAGCTTTCAAGTCTGACTTGGAATATCCAGGTCGCTGATTGTATGGATGGTTGGTAACCATCTCAGCATAACGCATTTTTAGCGTTAAAACACCATGATTTAGTTGAACTTTATCCCCTATGAATAAGAAAGAGAACGATATAAGAAGAGTAAATAAAATTTTTCTCATAATCCTAGGACAGTTGTTTAATTTTTATTTTTAAGCAGATTAGCCTTGCAAAAGTAATCATTTTTTTGCTTAAATAAAAATTCAAAAACCAGTTCTAGTTTACAATTAATGGAATGGAATGGATGGCTCTATCGTCTTGAATTGCAACAATATAATATCCTGATTTGGAGGTAAATGAAAGTAGATTATTCCCATTCCAATTGAACTTAATTTCACGACCATTAATATCGTATACTTTTAACAAATAAATAGTCATCGATTCAATACCAGAAATTTCATAGTTGTTTTGAGAAATTTGATTGATTTTAATTTCATTTTTAGGAGTTACATCCCCTTCAATAGAGGTTGCGCAATTTGAACTGTTTAATTTTGTTATTGGCTTTTTAATAACCCCACATTGAAATTGAGAAGAGTTGACAACAGTAGTTCCACCTTCTCGATCATCTTGCAATAAATCTCTTTTCATTTGACCATTACTAATGCTGAAATGCATGGCCTTAGTTGCATCAATTACATGAACAAGCTGCACAGCATGTCCCAATTCATGCAGGGCTACGGATTGAAAATCATATTGATTAAACAAAGGTGGATTATTGCTAAAATTCCAATTCGTATTATCATCAAAAACCATGTCTATTTCATCAACAGACCAGTTTATATTGTCACAAGATGTATAGCGACTGAACGCTACCCCTAAAACTCCATTTGGTAATTCTGCCCCATTATCAAACCTCACAACATTTGTATTATCATTCGCTTCTTCATCAATAGTAGTTTCTCCTCCAACTTCAAAAGGTATTTTTATGGCACATCTCCAATTTTCTAATGCCAATAAAAATGAATTATAAGCATTTATATTATTTACTACTTCCGTATGAAACCTAAAAGTATATCCTCCATTTCCATTTGTTGAAATATGTTCAGTATCAACGGCATCGCTACTACCGTTAATTAAGTTTGAACGAGCAAACCTTATATTCAAAATTTGAGGACTTTGAGCTTGCTCAGCCAAATCTGTTGTTACTAAAATATTTCCCGTTCCTGCAGTTCCTCCTGCCGAAGTAATTCTTACTAAAATTTCATCATCAGCCCAACTTACATACTCAGAAGCAATTGGTGTAATCAAACTATTTCCGCCATCATCCGCATTATTAAAGGCTACTGATCCACTCCTTATTGCCCCAAAACCCGAACCACTTATTTTTAAAATTTGTCCTGTGCCGCCAGATACACTTGTTGGACTTATTGAATCAATAACTGGAGCAACTGATTGTGTTTTGTTTTGATAAGTTTGCTTTTCAACTGAATAGTTATTTTTTATAGGTTCGTTTTTTAAAACCTCTATAATTTTCTTCTCCAATACTTCAATTGACGTGTATGTTTCAAATGGTCCAATTGCTCTTGCTGAAAAATCATCATATTTTATGAAACTATGTCCCAATAGTCTTGATACTATTTGATTGTTAATTCTCTCAAGAAAAAACACCCCTTTATCACCAACTTTTAATTCAAGTTCTGGTCTAACTTTAAAGTATTCACCGTCAATATCCCCACCTAAAGTAATTACATCAATTGACAAATTAAGATCAGTTCCTTTAAACATTTTACTAATCATAAGTTTATTGGAAGTTTTAATTTTATTATCCTCATCTAAAAAACAAAACTGGTCAACAACCTCTGCTTCAACAACAATTGAAGATTCAAGTTTATCTTCTAAGGATAAAGGAATTAATAAACATTGAGCATTAACAAATATTAACTGAACTACAATAAATAAGGTTAAAAGTGATTTCATAGGTTAGTTGTTTCTTACTACATGAGTCGTATTTGCTTGAGCCGTTGGCATAATTAGAATGTCATTAATGCAAACGTGTTTTGGTCTGGATGCAACAAAATAAATGGTTTCAGCAATATCACTTGCTTTCAATGGCTCCAATCCTTTATAAGTATCGTCTGCCAGCTTTTCATCTCCTTTAAAGCGCACTAAAGAAAACTCAGTTTCAACCATTCCTGGACAAACTGAACTTACTCTTATATTGTATGGCAAAAGATCAATACGTAAACTTTTAGTCAATGCATCAACTGCATGTTTACTTGCACAATATACGTTGCCGTTTTTGTATGCTTCTTTGCCTGCAATTGAACCTAAGTTAATAATATGTCCCGATTTTCTTTCAATCATTTTGGGAATTATACACTTTGTCAGGTACAATAAGCCTTTAACATTGGTATCAATCATTCTTTCCCAATCGTCTAACACCCCATTTTCAACCGAGTTTAAACCTAGTGATAAACCGGCATTATTAATAAGTACATCGATGGTTTCAAAGTCTGGTAATATAGATTCTACTGCTGCTTCACATTCTTTAAAATTCCGAATATCGAATGTTAAGCTTTGAACCTTAATTGAATACTCTTTTTCAAGCTTCGTTTTCAATTCAGTTAACCTTTCAGTTCTTCTACCGGTAATAATTAAATTATAGTTGGCTTTCGCGAATTCAAGAGCACAAGCTTGACCTATGCCAGATGTTGCTCCAGAAATTAATGCTGTTTTTTGCATAATTTTATTCGAAGTATAAATTAAGGACTAATGCTTCAGCAAAAAGAGCTTCTAATGGGGAATTAAATGTTGTTATTCTATTTTTTAACAGAATATTATTTAATCCTTTTGAAATTCTAATTTCCGGAGAAAATTTAAAATAAGGATAGTACAAGTCGACACCAAAGGCAAATTCAATAGCAAAATTATCTTTTTTCACTCTAATTGGCACTTTATCTTTGTCTTCTTTTTCAAGATTAGATGTTTTGTTGAAAAGGATGTCATTCCCATATTTTCCACCTACAACAACAAAAGCACGAACATTTCGAAGCCTATCTGTCTTAAACTTTAATGATACTGGAAATTCAGCATAGGTGCTCTCTACATTTATTTTAATGTTGTAAACTGGGTCCTTATACACAAAAGCAATTGACCTATCAGAAAAAGCTAAAGTGGGGATAAAACGTAAATCAATATTTTTAGTAATTCTTAAATTCGTGATAATCCCCAAATTAAGTCCAGGCTTGGCTAACCCTGTAGCTGAAATTATTGAATCGTTTCCATTTCTATATCCTGATTCATAGTCTAATGAAAAACTACTTGAAGTAAAGCCAAATAAGAAGCCAAAGTTATAAGGTTGAACATTGTAATTCGTCAAGTTTTGTTGGGCATTGGAAATTACTCCAATACCAAACAATAAATACACAAATAGAATTATTTTTCTAATCACTTTGTTCCAATGTAAATACTACAAATTTCACCTGTTAATGGTTGGCAATTCACCTCTTTGAATCCCACTTTATTTAAAATCTTTAGAAAATTCTCTCCATCTGGAAATGCTTTTACTGATTCAGCTAAATACTTATAAGCTCTTTTATCTTTAGAAAAAAAGTTGCCAAAAAATGGAAGAACATGAAATAAATAAAAATTGTAAAATTGCTTTACCGGAAATTTTTTAGGGTTTGAAAACTCAAGTATAACAAGATGTCCACCAGGTTTTAAAACTTTAAATATTCCATTGAGCCCACTTTCTAAATCCTCGTAATTTCTTACACCATATGCAACGGTCGCAGCATCGAAAAAATTATCTTCAAAGGGTAAGTTTTCTGAATTAGCTAATTCAAATGAAATTTTATCCTTCAATCCTCTTTTTAGCGCTTTTTTCTTTGCAATGCCTAGCATTCCAGAACTAATGTCTACTCCAACCAATTCCTTTGGATTTATTGCTTTTTGAATTTCAAATGCAAAATCACCAGTTCCTGTGGCAACATCAAGTATTTTTTGTGGATTTAATTTTTTAAGCTCTTTTACAGCCCTTTTGCGCCAAATAATATCCACACCAAGTGATAAAAAGTGATTTAAAAAGTCATACGTCTGACTAATACTATCAAACATATAGGCAACTTGATCACTTTTACTTTTTGTTTTATCGTTATAAGGTGTTATTATATTCACTATGTGTACTTTTGTATGACAAAATTAATTAAATGAACGTTTCAGAAGCAGATTTTATTAAAAGTAGTGTCGACCTCAAACAATGTCCAGCACCTAACATACCGGAATATGCTTTTATTGGGCGCTCAAATGTAGGGAAATCGTCGTTGATAAACATGTTAGTTAACCGTAAAAACCTTGCAAAAACATCGTCAACTCCTGGTAAAACCCAACACATTAATCATTTTAAGATAAATTCAACTTGGTATTTGGTCGATTTACCTGGCTATGGTTATGCCCGTGTTGCTAGAAAAAGCAAGGCTTTATGGGAAAATTTCGTAGGAGACTATCTTTGTCAAAGAGAAAACCTTCAATGTGTTTTTATTCTTTTGGATCTTCGTCACGAACTTCAAGAAAATGATGAAATTTTTTTTGAGTATTGTGGTAAATGGGAAATTCCCTTTAGCATAATTTATACAAAGTCTGATAAATTAAAGCCAGGAGAATTGGAAAAAAACATAAATAAAATTGAAGATAAAATTCTTGAATCATGGGAAGTTTTACCTGCGACATTTATAACTTCAGCTTCGAAAAATCGTGGTAGAGACGAGGTGTTAAACTTTATTGATTCTGTAAACCAAAAATTTGAATTCTAGTGCGAAATTATCTTTCATTAATAAAATTTTCACACGTAATTTTTGCAATGCCCTTTGCAATAGTGGGAATGCTTCTAGCCTACCTTTTAGAACCTCAATCATTTCAATTTAAACCGCTTATTCTAATTGTTTTGGCAATGATATTTGCCAGAAATGCAGCCATGGCGTTTAATAGGTATATTGATAGAGAAATAGATGCTAAAAATCCAAGAACAAAGGTTAGAGAGATACCGGCAGGGATAATTTCACCAAAAAACGCATTAATTTTTGTGATTATTAACTGTCTAGCTTTTGTAATAACCACCTACTTTATAAATACTATATGCTTCTTTTTGAGCCCTATAGCACTTCTTGTAATTTTAGGGTACAGCTATACCAAGCGATATACTTGGCTTTGCCATTTTGTTTTGGGATTAGGTCTTGCATTGGCCCCTATCGGAGCTTATTTAGCAATAACTGGAAACTTTCATATTTTACCAATTTTATTTGGTATTGCAGTATTAACTTGGGTAAGTGGCTTTGATGTTATTTATGCTTTACAAGACATAGATTTTGATAAATCATTGAACTTAAAATCTATCCCAACTAAGCTGGGAAAAGGTCGAGCTTTATTGTTTTCAACAATAATTCACATTTTAACTGCAATTACAATTGTAATTCCGGGAATTATTTCGGAATTTGGCTCTTGGTATTGGATTGGAACAAGCTTATTTATAGCTCTTTTAATATATCAACATACTTTGGTCAAAAAAAACGACTTAAGTAAAGTCAATTTAGCATTTTTCACCACCAATGGGGTCGCAAGCATCGTTTTCTGTTGCTTCTTCATCCTTGAATATTTTAGTACAAAATAATGAATTCGAAAGTAACTAAAGCTCGTAACTATTTATCAAATGATTTAGAAATAACTTGGGATAAAATATTGCCTTATCTTGAAGAATTATGTTCTCGAGAAATTAAGACCAAAGAAGAACTTATTTCGTGGCTCGAAAACATGAATGAACTTGAAGCTGTGCTTAGCGAAGACATGGCTTGGAAATATATTAGGATGAGTTGCGATACCGAGAACGAAAAGCTGAGAAACGACTTCGAGCATTTTGCGACCGAAATTGAGCCCAAAATAGCTCCATTCTCCGATCAGCTAAACAAAAAATTTGCAAATCATCCACTAAGTGAACAGTTAACTGAAGCTGGCTTTGATATTTACTTAAGAGGAATTAAAAGTGCAATAGAAATTTTTAGAGAAGAAAATATTGATTTACTAAGTCAGCTGCAAGTAGAAGCACAACAATTTGGAGCAATTTCTGGAAGTTTAAGCATTGAACACAATGGCAAAGAGTACACCATTCAACAAGCAGCTAATTACTTAAAAAGCACTGATCGTGAAACCAGAAAAGCTGTTTTCCATAAAATTGCCAACGTTCGTTTAGCAAAAAACAAAGACTTAGATGCGCTTTACTCATCATTAATCGCCAAGAGAACTGAAGTTGCTAAAAATGCAGGTTTTGATAACTTCAGGGATTACATGTTCAAAAACCTTGGGCGATTTGACTACACTGTTAATGACTGCTATCTATTTCATACTTCAATTGAAAAAGAAGTGGTACCAGTTTTACAGGAATTTGCAAATGAAAGAAAAAACAAACTTGGTTTAGATTTTTTAAAACCTTGGGATATGCAAGTTGACCCAGAAGGAAAAGATGCTCTAAAACCATTTAAAGGAGCAGATGAACTAGTATCAAAATCTATTGCTTGCTTTGCTGAAGTACACCCAATTGCTGCAGATTGCTTAAAAACAATGCAAAGCAACAAGTTATTTGATCTAGAATCTAGAAAGGGAAAAGCTCCAGGAGGTTATAATTATCCTTTAGCCGAAACCGACATGCCTTTTATTTTTATGAATGCTAGTAACTCTTTCGGAGACTTAACTACAATGGTTCATGAAGGTGGTCATGCTGTTCATACTTTCCAAAGTGCCCATTTACCATTACATGCTTTCAAAAATTGCCCTTCTGAAGTAGCAGAATTAGCAAGCATGAGTATGGAATTAATGAGCATGGAGCATTGGGATATTTTTTTTACCGATGAAGAAAGTTTAAAACGTGCAAAAGTGGAGCAACTAAAAGGGGTTATTGAGACCTTACCTTGGGTTGCAGCAATTGATACTTTCCAACACTACATTTATGAAAACCCAACCCATAGCTTAGAGGAACGAAAATCAAGTTGGAAGGAAATCTATTCAAGATTTGGTTCTGGCTTTACAAACTGGGATGATTTAGAAAAAAACAAATCATATCTATGGCAAAAACAACTTCATTTATATGAAGTTCCATTTTACTATATTGAATATGGAATGGCACAGTTAGGTGCTATTGCAATCTGGAAAAACTACAAGGAAAATCCTGAAAAAACTGTTGAACAATACCTATACGCTCTTTCATTAGGCTATACCAAGACCATCCCAGAATTGTATGCTGCGGCGGGTGTTAAATTTGATTTTAGCCAAGATTACGTAAAGGAATTAGTGCAATTTATACATTCTGAGATAAAATCCGTATCTTTCTCCTAGAATTTAAACCATTGATAGGTCTATTTCCCTAATAAACATGAAGTACTTTTTAACCCTTTTTTCTGCTATTTTAATATTTTCTGCCACAACGGTGCAGGGATATAACAGTATTTCTAACGATTATTGGTGGGAAAATATTGCATCTGATTCACCTGATAAGGTACTTGTTCAATCAAATTTTTACCCAAACCCGGTAGAGCAAAATTTAAACGTAAGTTTAGAATTTGATAAACCAGGCCGACTGAATATTTCAATCTACAATGTAATTGGCAAGCAAGTTGCTGAACTTACTAATGAAACAATCACTCAAAACTCCTATTTTCAAAATTTCTTTATTGATTTTGAAATGCCTAGGGGAATGTACTTTGTTAAAGTTACCTTTGACGAAGAAGTTGTAGCGGTAAAGCGCATCAACAAAAAATAATTTAATCATTTCAAATTTCAGTTTATGAAGATTTTTGCCATAGGCAGAAACTACGCTGCTCATGCTAAAGAATTAAACAATCCAGTTCCAAAAGAACCTGTTATCTTTTCTAAGCCCCCTACTGCTTTACTGAAAAACAATAAGCCTTTTTATCATCCAACATTCTCAAACGACATTCACTATGAAGTGGAGATTGTTTTGAAGATTGGCAAAAACGGTAAGAAAATAGCTCCTAAATTCGCCAAAAATTATATTGACCAAATTGGAATTGGCATTGATTTCACTGCACGTGATATTCAAAACAAGTTAAAAGAAGCTGGTAAACCTTGGGAAATTGCTAAAGGATTTGACAGCTCCGCTCCTATTAGTGAGTTTATTCCTATTTCAGAATTCCAAGATTTAAACAACATTGAATTCAGTTTAAAGAAAAATGATACGGTTGTTCAACAAGGAAATACTAAAGACCTATTATTTACTTTTGAAGAAGTAATAGCCTACATCTCAACTTATTTCACACTTCAAAAAGGCGATTTAATTTTTACTGGAACACCCGAAGGTGTTGGACCAATTAAAATAGGTGATAAACTAGAAGCATTTATTGAAAACAACAAAAAATTATTGGTTGAAATAAGATGATTAAATTAAACCACTTAAATTTTCAAATCTATTTATTGTCTTTTTTCATATTAGTACTTGGCTTTTGGTCCGCTACAATTTCTTATGCAAAAAACGAAATAACATCAACAGAGGCTACTGACTTTCATCCAAACAAAGACAATACCGCAAGTTATTCAAAGAACTATTTTTCTTCTCCATTAGAAATACCTTTAATTCTAGCGGGAAATTTTGCGGAATTGCGTAACAACCACTTTCATGGTGGAATTGATATTAAAACAATGGGAAGGCAAGGTTTTAATGTGATCGCGCCAGCTGATGGCTATGTATATCGCGTTAAAGCACAATGGGGAGGTTATGGAAAAGCTATTTACTTGCAACACCCTAACGGACTAAAAACAGTCTTTGCACACTTATTAAAATTCAATCCTGAAATAGACGACTTTTTCAAAGACCAGCAGTACAAGAATAAAAATTACGCCTTGGATTTATATCCAAAGCCAAATGAGTTGTTTGTTAAAAAAGGCGATGTAATTGCCATAAGTGGTAATTCTGGAGGTTCTACAGCACCACACCTTCACTTTGAAATAAGAAATGCAAAAGAAGAGACATTAAATCCTTTGTTGTTTGGATTTGATATCGAAGACTCAATTCCTCCTACAATTAACGGACTTATGTTAATTCCAAAATCTGAAAATGCCCGAATTGATGGTAGAAATTCAAATAGAACCTATTCTATTGTTGGAAATCAATCAAATGTAATTGAAGGTTTACGTCAGCCTTTGGTAAGTGGCAAAATAGGTTTTTCAATTAAGGCCTTTGATCGATTAAATGCAGCAAGAAATCGTTGTGGCACTTACTCCATAGAACTACTACTTGATGGAAAAAGAATTCATTATCAAGATGTGGAAAAAGTAGCATTTAGTGAAACTCGTTATATTAATTCATTAATAGACTACTGCACAAGTAAAACCCGTGGTCTTCGATACCAAAAATCATTTATTGATCCAGGTAACAAGCTAAGCATTTACGATAGAACCGTAAATGGAGTTATTGATTTTAATGATAATAAAACGCATCAGTTAAAATACATCGTAAAGGATGTTTATGGCGCTACGTCGACATTAACCTTTACTGTAAAAAGTGAAATCCCTAATAATAATTCTGAAATTTCAACTTCACCAACTCGTTTTAGTGTTAATAAGGTAAACGATTTTAGGGCTGAAAATTTTTATATTTCTTTAGCCTCAACTGCTTTGTATAACGATATTGACTTTAGGTATAATGTAATAAGCATGGGCAGTTCATCATGGAGTGACAAACATCAAGTTCATACATACTGTGAGCCAGTGCATAGCTTTTTCAATATTTGGATAGAACCAACTAAAGAGGTACCACCTTATTTAATAGATAAACTTTGCCTGGTGAGTACTACCTCTGGTTATGAAGGTGGATACTTTGAAGGCGGTTATTTAAAGGCTCGTAGTCGCTACTTTGGCACCTTCTACATTACTATTGACACCGTTGCCCCAAGAATACGTTCTATTGACTTATATAATGGGAAAAATTTAAGAGGTCGCAGCCGATTCAGAATGGCAATTAGCGACAAATTAAGCGGAATTGCCAGCTACTACCCAACTATTGATGATGAATGGGTGTTAATGGAATACGATTCAAAGTATAACTTGTTGACTTACTTTTTTGATAAAGAGTTGACTAACGGAAAACACGATTTCAAATTAGTTGTTAAGGATAAGAGAGGAAACAGTTCTGTATTCAACTCTACATTTTATTATTAATATGACACATTTAAAAATAGGCGATCAAGCGCCAAACTTCAAAGGAATAGTTCAAGACGGTAGAGAGATTAAACTTGAGGATTATAAGGGAAACAAGCTAATTGTATTCTTTTACCCAAGAGACAACACTCCTACTTGTACAACAACAGCTTGTAATTTACGCGACAATTATGAAGACTTGGTTAAAGCAGGGTACAAAGTAATTGGGGTTAGTACAGACACTGAGAAGAAACATCAAAATTTTATAAAGAAGTATAATTTTCAATATGATTTAATAGCGGATGTAGATAAAGAGGTTCACAGTGCCTTTGGCGTTTGGGGACCTAAGAAGTTTATGGGACGAGAGTTTGACGGAACAATTAGAACCACTTTTGTAATAGATGAAAAAGGGGTGATTGAGAATGTTATTTCAAAAGTAAAAGCTGGAACGCATACTGAGCAAATTTTGTCCAATTAGTAAAAACAAAACGTATTAAAAAAAGCCTCCAATTTGACTAAGTCTAGTTGGAGGCTTTTTAGATTTATAATTTATTAACGTTGTGTCAAAGGAGTAATTTCTCTCTTTCCTTCACCCGTGTATTCACTTAAAGGTCTGATCAACTTATTATTTTCATTTTGTTCCATGATATGGGCACTCCATCCTGTAATTCTACTCATTACAAAAATTGGAGTAAACATTTCAATTTCAAATCCCATCATATAGTAAGCAGGACCAGCAGGAAAATCTAAGTTTGGATAAATTCCCTTTTCATCTACCATTGTTTTGTTTAAGATGTTGGCTATTTCTAACCACTTTTCAGCGCCAGTAAACTTGGCCATCTTCTCAGTGTACTTTTGCATAGTAGGCACACGACTATCACCGTTTCTATAAACTCTATGCCCGAAGCCCATTATTTTTTTCTTGTTTGCTAATGCATCAAGCATCCACTCACGCGCTTTGCTTGCTTCACCAACTTCTTTAAGCATGTGCATTACTTGCTCGTTTGCGCCACCATGTAATGGTCCTTTTAAAGCTCCAATACCACCAACAACAGCTGAATAAATGTCAGTTGTAGTTGAAGTAATAACTCTTGCCGCAAAAGTTGAAGCATTAAAACTATGTTCTGCATAAAGAATTAAAGAAACATCAAAAGCTTTCACAATTTCTTTTGCAGGAACTTTGCCAAAACACATATGGAAAAAGTTTTCAGACATTGTTAAATCACTTTTTGGAGCAATAAAATCTTTTCCAATTGAATGTCTGTAAGTAGCCGCAATGATTGTTGGTATGCGTGCTAACATTCCAATAAACTTATCTTGGTTTGTGTCTTTAGAACTGTCCCAAGTACGTTCATCTTCCATTCCTAAGAAACTTACACCTGTACGAAGTGTGTCCATTGGATGAGCCTTTTTAGGGAAAGTTTTGATACTATTCAGTAAATCCGTCGAGATAGCTCTTTTAGATCTTTCTTTAGCGACAAAAGCATCCAATTCTTTTTGATTTGGTAGCTCTTCGTTAACAAGTAGAAAAGCTACTTCTTCAAATGAACAAACTTCAGCCAAATCTTGAACAGGATAGCCTCTATAGGTTAGTGAATTGATCTCTGGCATCACCTTAGATACTTTAGTATCATCAGTAATTACACCTGCTAAACCTGCAGGTACTCTTAATTTATCTGTTGCTGTGCTCATAATATTCTTTTATAATTCAAAATTGTAAATGCTACTGTCAAATGTATTGTACTCTTCGTAGCCTAAAACCTCATAAAGTCTTTTCCTTGTTTGCATTCTATCAACTACTGATTCCTGTGTACCTGTAGATTTGATAACTGATAAACCATCTTCAACAGCTTTCATGGCTAAACGTTGAGTGGTAACAGGATAAATAACTAGGTTATATCCTAATCCTTCTAACTCCTTTTTATCTAGCAATCTAGATTTACCAAATTCAGTCATATTAGCTAAAAGAGGCACATTTATAGCCTTTCTAAAAGCAGCAAATTCTGATTCATCCTTCATTGCTTCAGGAAATATCATATCAGCTCCTGCATCAACATATGCTTTAGCACGATCTATGGCCTTTTCCAACCCTTCACTAGCTCTAGCATCTGTTCTTGCAATTAATAAGAAGTTAGGGTCTGTTTTAGCATCAGCTGCAGCTTTAACTTTCTGCACCATTGCGTCAACGGTTACCAATTCTTTATTGTCTAAATGGCCGCATCGTTTTGGGTTCACTTGATCTTCTAAATGACAACCTGCAATTCCCATAAACTCCAATTCCTTAATGGTTCGAACTACACTCATTGTTTCACCAAAACCTGTATCAATATCCATGATAGTAGGCAATGAAGTAACTTTTGCAATGTTTGAAGCAGTACTAGCCACTTCAGACAATGTGGTTAAACCGATATCTGGCAAACCCAATGAATTAGCCATTACTGCACCACTTACATATACTCCATCGAAACCATGTTGTTCAACCAACATTGCTACCATTGGATTGTAAGCCCCAGGAAATTGCAATAATTTACCTGAATTTAATGCCTCTCGAAAACTTCTTCTTTTGGCTTCTGGGGTTTGACTGCTTATTATCATCTAAAATATTCCTCTTGTATCTGGTTCATTATGTAAAAGCCATTGTTGATCTGCTTGAACATTTAGTTGTTTAACATCGTTAGCTGATAAATTCATTAAATTTTCTGCTAAAGAAATAAATCTATTTCGTTCTTCTTTTGAAATAATACCTTCAACTAAGTCATCAAATTTCTTGACGTAGTTATTTCTAACAAATGGCCTTGCTCCTGCTGGATGTGCATTTGCTCTTTCCATTTCATCTTCAATTACAGAACCATCATTCATCGTAATTATAATTTTTCCACCAAATGCTTTTTTATCAGGGTCAATAACATGATAAAGCTCTGTCCATTTTGGTTTTTCTACTGTTGAAACTTTGTTCCATAATGCTACAGTATCTTCACGTTGCGCTCTTTTTGGATCGTAACTTTTTACATGATGCCAGTCGCCATCTTGTAAAGCAACAGTGAAAATATACATGATGCTATGATCTAAGGTCTCTCTACTCGCTTTTGGATCAAATTTTTGAGGATCGTTTGAACCGGTACCAATTACATAATGTGTATGGTGACTTGTTTCAATTAGTATTGATTTTATTTGATTAAAATCTTTGATGTTATCACGCATTCTAAATGCTAAGTCAATTAAAGCTTGCGATTGATATTCTGCAGAATGCTCTTTTGTGTACGTTTCTAAAATCGCTCTTTTTTCTTCACCAATTTCTGGTAAAGGAACTTCGTAATGTGCATCCGGTCCATCAAGGATCCAAGCAATAACTGAATCTTCTCCTTCATAAATTGGCGAAGGACTTTTTTCACCACGCATGGCTCTATCAACTGCTTCAATAGCTAATTTTCCGCCATGAGCTGGAACATAAGCTTTCCAGCTTGAAATTTCACCTTTACGCGACTGACGAGTACTAATTGAAGTATGAAGCGCTTGTTGAATTGCTTGATAAGTTGTTTCGGTATCAAGATCTAATAAAGCGCAAATACCTGCAGCTTGTGCTGGTAGTAAGTGAGCAATATGATCTATTTTATGTTTGTGAAGACAAATTGCCTTAACTAAGTTTACGTGAACCTCGTAAGCGGCTACACATGCTCTAATAATATCCTCACCAGTTTTACCTTTTTGTTGCGCTACAGCAATAATTGGGGGAATACTATCACCTGGGTGAGAATAGTCAGCTGCTAAAAAGGTATCATGATAATCTAATTCTCTTACAGCAGTACCGTTTGCCCAAGCAGCCCATTCAGCATGAACTGTTCTATCGTTAGATCTTCCAAAAACAGTTGCGCCGCCCTCACGCGGGTGCGTAACGGCCATTGAACGAGCGTTTGCTACTGGTGTTCTATTTAAACTTGCGGTTGCCACAGAAGCGTTGTCAATAACTCTATTAATAACCATATCTACCACATCCTCTTTAATTGGTGTTTTATCGGTTACCATAGCTGCCATTTTCCAGGCTAGTTGGTCTTCTTTTTTAAGATTTTCTTTTGATGGATAAACTCGCAGTGCGTGTAGTTTCATGAATTTTTATTTTGGAATTAAATAGGGTTGCAAGTTTACGAAAAAACGCGCCCTTTGTAAAACAAAAATCCCATCTTTATCAGTTTATTTCTGATAAAGACGGGATTTAATCTTTTTTGATTCTATTTTCAATTAGAAATAACACGGAGTTAACTTCCTAGTATTTTTCTTTTTACCATTTAAAACTATAAATTCTACACAAAGCACTTAATTTTTAGCAATCAGTTAAAATATCCCTAATAGAAATAGGAATACTATAGACTAAACAAAATAGGACTCTGTGTAACGGCTAATAACTTAATTTAAGTTGGTTTGCAATACTATTACGGCAAAGACTATACCAATTTTTGAATAATTGTTAATTATTTCATAAGAATAAGCTATAAAGTATTTATACTTTTGTCGCAAAGTAAAAGCAATGCGTGATATTAAAAGATTAGAACAAGTAGCCTCACAGGTTAGACGAGATATTGTACGAATGGTAACCAGTGCTACCTGCGGACATCCAGGTGGATCATTAGGTTGTGCCGACTTCTTAGTCGCCTTGTACTTTGACATAATGAAGCACAATAAAAACTTTGACATGAATGGTGTTGACGAAGACTTATTTTTCTTATCAAACGGACACATTTCTCCGGTGTGGTATAGCGTTTTAGGCCGTTCAGGGTATTTCAACATTGATGAGCTAAAAACTTTTAGGAAATTAAATAGCCGACTTCAAGGCCACCCAGCAACAGAAGAAGGTTTACCTGGAATACGAGTTGCAAGTGGTTCATTAGGTCAAGGACTTTCAGTAGCTATTGGCGCAGCATTATCTAAAAAAATAAACAAGGACACTAAAACGGTTTTTAGTTTACATGGAGATGGAGAACTTCAAGAAGGTCAAATATGGGAAGCAGCAATGTTTGCAGCTCATCATAAAGTTGATAACCTAATAAGTACAGTAGATTACAACAACCGTCAAATTGATGGTGATGTATCAGATGTAATGTCATTAGGAGATTTAAAGGCTAAATGGGAATCATTTGGCTGGAAGGTTCTTGAAGCAAATGGAAATGTAATGAGTGAAATTATTGCAACTCTGGATGAAGCAAAAAAACTATCTGGAAATGGTTACCCAATAGTTATTCTTATGAAAACCGAAATGGGCTTTGGTGTTGACTATATGATGGGAACTCATAAATGGCATGGTGTTGCCCCTAACGAAGAGCAGTGCTTAAGTGCTTTAGGACAATTAGAAGAAACCTTAGGCGATTATTAATAATTTAACGTTTGTTCACTAACTGACTCTAATTGGGTTAATGATAAGAACTGCAAAATATTTTCTTTTAGTATTTATTATATCATACTGGTCTTCAGAATGTTTACTTGCACAAAACACCTTAAAAACGAATATTTTATTTGTTTTAGATGCAAGTGGTAGCATGAATGACGTCTGGAAAAACGAAAAGAAAATCGTTACTGCCAAAAAAATTATTAACCAAATGGTTGATAGTATTCGCTTAGAAAATCGAGGCAAACCGTTATCCAAACAAATTGACATTGGTTTACGAGTTTTTGGGCATCAACAACCAAGAAGTGCAAAAGATTGTAATGACACGAAGTTGGAAGTTCCTATTAACAATTCAAGCTACGATGATATCTCAGAAGCGCTGGGTAAAGTTACCGCCCAAGGCTACACTCCTATTGCCTATTCATTAGGACTTTCTACAAGTGACTTCACTCTTAAATCTGATGTAAATAATGTCATTATTTTAGTTACGGATGGTACTGAAAATTGTGAGGGAAATCCCTGCGAAATTTCAGCAAAATTACAACGTAATGGCATCATTATTAGGCCGTTTATTATAGGCTTGGGATTAAATGTTAGTCAGAAAAAATTGTTTGACTGTGTGGGTACCGTTTATGATGTACAAGATGAAAAACAAGCAACAATCATTACACAAGTTGTTATTTCAAATGTATTGAACCCAACGTCACTTCAAGTTAATTTGATTGATGCTTATGGCAATCCAACCGAAACAAATGTAAACATGACTTTTTATGAGGGCCCATCACGTATTCGTGCGAATATCTATCACACAATGACAAATTCTGGAACACCAGATACTTTTTACATGCCTCCTTTTAACAACTATTCAATAAAGGTGCACACTTTACCTTCGGTAACAAAAGCCAACATCTCAGTTTTACCAGGCAGAAAAAACATAGCGGCAGTAGAAACACCACAAGGAGAACTAGCAATAAAAATGTACGGATCCATGAAGTACAAAGGACTTAGATCTTTAATTCAGGTAAAAAATTCAAATTCACTTTTAAATGTTCAGCCGATTAATGTTACTCAAAAATATTTGATTAACGAGTATGACGTTGCCTTGCTTACTTTGCCCATTGAGTATTTTGACGAAACAACCATTACACAAAGTCAAACAAATGAAATCAAGGTTCCTTCTCCAGGAACTTTGAATTATTATACCAATGAACTAGCCTACGCAGCAATTTTTAAAGAGGATAACGGCTATCTAACCAAAATTTACAACCTTCCTTCTGATAGCAAAAAAGACGCCATCTTATTACAACCAGGAACTTACACTGTAATTTTTAGACCTAAAAATGCATTAACAAGCTATTCATCAATTCAAAAGGACTTTACTATTTACACTAATAAGGTAACAACTATCAAATTTTAATGAGAAAGCTGCTAACCATATTGTCCTTTTTTATTCTTAGCAATTTATTTGCTCAAGAAGCACCACAAAAGACGAAAATACTTTTCATTTTGGATGCATCAGCGAGCATGTTACAAGATTGGGATGGAGTGAATAAACTTGCCGTTGCGAAAGATGTGATTTCTCAAGTTGTTGACAATTTAGATAAGGAAGAAAATGTTGAATTTGGACTTCGAGTTTTTGGCAGTATTTCACCAAATACAGATAAAAACTGCCGTGATACCAAACTAGAAGCTTCAATTCGGGCAGACAATGCTGAATATTTAAAATCAAAGCTTAAGGCAGTTAGAGCAAGAGGAATAACCCCAATTGCCTATGCATTAGAACAATGTCAACGAGATTTTTTAAATGCAAAATCTACTAGAAACATTGTTATTTTGGTAACAGATGGAGCCGAATCATGTGATGGTGACCCTTGCGCCGTTTCAAGAGCTTTGCAAGAAAAAGGAATAATCTTAAAGCCTTTTATTATCGGAATTGGAAACGATTACAATCTAAAAGAAGCTTTTGAATGTGTGGGTAAGTTCTTTGACGCGAGCAAGAGAGAAACCTTCCCTCAAATTTTGAATAATGTAGTAAGTCAGGTATTGAGTACTACTACTGCACAAGTTAATTTATTGGATGCTTTAGGGAAACCAACTGAAACCAATATTCCAATTAGCTTTTATGATACATTTAGCGGTCTTCGTAAAAATGATTTTATTCATACATTAAATAGCAGAGGGCAACCTGATACTTTATCGTTAGACCCAGTATTTGATTACAAACTTGTTGTTCATACCACTCCCCCAGTTATACTTGACAAGATCACAGTAATCCCAGGAAAACATAATGTAATTTCAGTGAATGCGGCTCAGGGTGATTTAGATCTAAATGTAAAAGGATCAACAAATTACACCAATTTAAGATGTGTAATTAAAAAGAAAGGTAAAAGTGAAATCATTACGGTTCAAGATTTTAACACTAAGAGTAAGTACTTAGTTGGCACATATGATTTGACAGCGCTAACACTGCCACCATTACAAATATCAAACATAACAATTAAGGCTAATTACACTAAAACCATCAATATTCCAGCACCTGGTTTATTGACTATCTTAAATACAGATGGGGTTCCTGTATATGGAAGTGTATATACTGAAGTTGGAACAGATTTAGTTTGGGTTTGCGACATTAGGGGAAATTCATCGTCAGAAACAATTACAATGCAACCAGGAAATTATAGACTCGTTTATAGAAATAGAGGATCTAAAAGGGCAATTACAACACAAGAAATTCAATTTGTTATTAAGTCTGGTGGTTCTGAAACTATAAAAATGTGATACATTTGGAACACAGAAGTGAATTAAAGGTTAAATGAAAGATATTACAGTTTCTGAAAAGAAAGACACCCGATCGGGTTTTGGTGCAGGTTTAGCAGAATTAGGAAGAACTAATGAAAACGTTGTAGCACTTTGTGCCGACTTAATAGGTTCTCTTAAAATGAATGAGTTTGCTGAGAATTTTCCTGAAAGATTTGTTCAATGTGGTGTTGCTGAAGCAAACATGATTGGAGTTGCTGCGGGATTAACAATTGGAGGAAAAATTCCATTTACTGGAACATTCGCCAACTTTAGTACTGGTAGAGTTTATGATCAAATTAGACAGTCGGTAGCTTATTCAGGTAAGAATGTAAAGATTTGCGCTTCTCATGCAGGGGTTAGTTTAGGAGAAGATGGTGCAACTCATCAAATTTTAGAAGACTTAGGCTTGATGAAAATGTTACCTAATATGTGTGTTATAAATCCTTGTGATTATAATCAAACAAAAATGGCCACTTTAGCTATTGCGGATTATGAAGGACCTGTTTACTTACGTTTTGGAAGACCTAAAGTAGAGAACTTCACTAGCACAGATGAGCCATTTGTTATTGGCAAAGCCATTAACTTTAAAGAAGGTAAAGATGTATCCATTTTTGCTACAGGTCACCTTGTTTATCCTGCAATTGAAGCAGCATATAAATTAGAAGAAGAAGGAATTAGCGCTGAAGTAATAAATATACACACTATTAAGCCTTTAGATGTAAAAGCAATCATTAAATCTGTTGCCAAAACAGGATGTGCTGTAAGTGCTGAAGAACATCAAGTTGCAGGTGGATTAGGAGAAAGTATTGCACATGTTTTAGCTACAAATACTCCTGCTCCAATGGAATTTGTTGGTGTATTTGATGAATTTGGCGAAAGTGGTACACCAGAAGAATTAATGGTTAAGTACAAGCTTGATTCAAAAAGCATTGTTGCTGCAGCTAAAAAAGTAATTTCAAGGAAATAAAGTGAGTACAGAAACCCCAGATAAAGAAATATTAGCGCTTTTTGCAAATAAAAAGACGCAATACAAGTCCTTTGAGCTATTAACATTAAAGTATCAAAAGAAGATTTACTGGCAGGTTCGTAGAATGGTTAAGGACCATGAAGATGCGGATGATTTAGTTCAAGAGGTATTCATTAAAATCTGGAAAAACCTAGAAAAGTTTAGAGAAGATGCCCAATTAAGCACCTGGATTTACAGAATTGCGGTAAATGAAACTCTTAAGTTCATTAAGAAGAAACAACGTCTACAAACAGTAGATTTTGACGATGTGAAACATTCAATAAGTGAAAAATTATACGCTACTAATGATTTTAGTGGTGATCACATTCAAAAAACATTACAAGCTGCAATTGACACCTTACCAACAAAACAAAAATTAGTATTCAATTTGAAGTACTTTGAAGAGCTTAAATATGATGAAATTAGCGAAATGGTAGGCACAAGTGTAGGAGCTTTAAAAACAAGTTATCACATAGCAGTTAAGAAAATTGAAAAATTTGTTAAGGACAGTTTAAACCAATAGTGGTTTTTATCGTCTAAGTAACAAATATGTGAAGAAGTAAAATGAGTGAAGATTTTGAAAAATATCTAAATAGGATCAAAAAGCCCGACCAACCGTGGCTTCAACCACCTGATGGGTACTTTGACTCCCTTAAGGATAGGATTATGGAGCAAGTAGATGTAGAAGAGGTTTCTGATGAATCTATTGCAGAAATCGAAAAATCTTTCGAACCACTAAAATCTGCAAATCCGGAAGAAATACTTAAAGTGCCAAATGGCTACTTTGATTCACTAACAGAACGACTATTACAAATACCCTTTTTAGAAGATAATCCGATTAACTCAAAATTAGAAAAGCAGCTTAAGTCGCTTAAAAAGCCCGAGAAAATCTATTCTGTACCTCAAGACTACTTCCAATCATTAGATAAAAAAATCTTAGGCAATAGAAATATTGAAGTTGAAACGCGACCAATTATTACTTTATGGAAGTTTATAAACAAACCTGTTGTGCAATTAGTTGCAGCAACAGTTGTTTTGCTTTTCGGATTTTATTTTGGGATGGATCTTGAGGTAAAAGACCAATACAGCCAAGCTTCAGTTAATAAAACATTAAAGGAGTTTGAGAATGCTACTTTTACCCAAACCGAAGTAGAAGATTACTTTACAGATGAAGAGCTTATTGTTAGCGCTTTTAACAATAGTAACATTTCTGTAGATAAAGAAATTGACGATTTGGAAAATTCCTTTTTAGACGGAATTGATATGGATCTATTAATGCAAGAATTATGAAAAAATATATACTTATAGCTTTAATCCTTTGTTTGTCTCTTGTTAGTGCCGATGCTTTCGCACAATCAGGGAATTCAGACCTAGAATCTTATCGCGTTGCATTTTTAACGAAAGAACTGAGTTTAACGCCAGAAGAAGCACAGAAATTTTGGCCCGTTTACAACCAATACCGTTCTGAAATAACAAGTTTACGTAGACAATACAAACCTGCTGATGGAGGATCAACCGACGCACGTATTGAATACAAAGAAAAAGAATTAGAAGTATTGAAAAAATACAATCCTCAATTCAAGCAAGCCCTCCCCCCTGCTAAACTTTCGAAGCTAAATGCAGCCGAAGAAAAGTTCATGAAGGAAGTCCTTAGAAAAGTAAAAGGATAACAACCATTATGATCTCACAAAGGCAACTCTTTCTAAATCACGTAGCACAAACAACAGAAAACCCTTTAGGACTTCAAATTGAATCCGCAAAGGGTGTTTTTCTTTATGATAATAAGGGCAAAAAGTACCTAGATCTTATTTCAGGTATTGGTGTTTCTAACTTAGGGCATGGCAATGAAGCGGTTATTGAAGCTACCAAGACTCAACTTGATAAGCACATGCATTTGATGGTTTATGGCGAATACATCCAACAACCTCAAGTCGATTTAGCACAAGCAATTACCAATCTACTTCCTGAAAAATTAAGCTCCGTTTACTTTGTGAATTCTGGTAGTGAAGCCTGTGAAGGTGCTTTAAAACTAGCAAAAAAACACACAGGCAGAACGCACATGGTTTCGTGTAAAAACTCCTACCATGGAAGTACTCACGGTGCTTTAAGTGTAATGCATAGCGAAGAATTTAAAGGTGCGTATCGTCCATTACTTCCAAATATTGATTTTGCTGAGTTTAATTCTATTGAGTCGCTGCAATTAATTACGAAAGAAACAGCCTGTTTTATTGTGGAGACCGTACAGGGAGAAGCCGGAGCATTGGCGCCTTCAAAAGAATTTTTACAAGCACTAAGAGCTCGATGTACCGAATGTGGAACACTATTAATTTTTGATGAAATTCAATGTGCAATGGGTAGAACAGGCAAAATGTTTGCCTTTGAGCACTTTGATGTTATTCCGGACATACTTTTACTCGCCAAAGCTTTTGGTGGCGGTATGCCTCTAGGAGCCTTTATTTCGAGCAAAGAAATCATGCATTGCTTGACGAACAATCCTATTTTGGGACATATCACTACTTTCGGCGGACATCCAGTTAGTTGTGCAGCTGCTTTAGAAGCACTTAATCAATTACAATTGATTGATTTTGAGAAAGAGGTAAAGCAAAAGGAACAGTTGTTCAGAAAACTGCTCGTTCATACACAAATTGCTGAGGTAACGGGCATAGGACTGATGTTAGCAGTGCAATTACCATCCGAAGAATTGATGTTTAAAACAGCTGATTTGTGTGTTGAAAAAGGCATAATTATTGATTGGTTTTTACACGACACCACTAAATTGCGCATTGCTCCTCCAATTATTATCTCAGAATTAGAGATTACAAAGGCGTGCAACATAATTATTACCTCATTAGATGAAGCCATCGCTTCTTAAAATACGTTAGTATTTACATTAGATATTCTTTTATCTTTGTTAACTCTTTATAAATATGGATACAATTGAAAAAATAACACTTGGAGCCGGATGTTTTTGGTGTATTGAAGCAGTTTATGCTGAATTAAACGGGGTTATTTCCGTTGAATCTGGATTTTCAGGTGGGTTTATTAAAAACCCCGCTTACCGCGAAGTGTGCGATGGAACAACTGG
>JBLIDK010000004.1:0-75372 GCA_047632595.1 Sphingobacteriales bacterium | reverse complement strand
TAAGTATTTTATAAGGGTGGTTGCAGATCGCCCTGCTCCGATAAGGAATATTTTCTTTGCCATAATGTCGTTGTCGGGGACGAATGTACATAGGCTAAGGGAATAAAGGGAAAAATTTGGGAAGAGAAGGGCCCTATTCTTCAAACACTAAATTATTCGCGAAATAAATACATTTTGGTTAAAATTATCACCTTGAATTTTTCATTCAGCAACCTAATATAATCCCCGCCACTTCTTAATATTCTCTAAAAAAGGTAAAAACAATAAAACAACATATATAATTATTGGGCACAACAATGTGAGTGGGTGGTTAACAATGCACCTCTAATGCAACAAATAACTACCCTATTCAACGCGTATTATGCAACGAATAATTTGCATTTGCAACGATTAACACTTACTTTCGTAGCATATTATGCAACAATTAAAGCCTTACATATACCAAAAAGACAATTGGCCTGATTTTACTTGGGAACAAATAGAAATTTTAAAGCCTTTAAGTGAAGTTAGATACCTGCAAGGTCGATTAATAGGTAAAATGCAATCATTAGGGTTCGAACTGCAAAATGAAGCAATGCTAAATACGCTTTCACTAGATGTAATTAAGTCTTCTGAAATTGAAGGCGAAAAACTTTCAGCAGTGCAAGTTCGATCTTCTGTAGCAAGGAGGCTAGGCATTGAAATAGCTAGTTCCGTGGAATCGGACAGAAATGTAGATGGCATGGTTGAATTGATGATAGATGCCACCAAAAACTGTTTTGAACCTTTAACACCAGCGCGATTGTTTGATTGGCACGCTGCCCTCTTCCCTACTGCTAGCATTGATATACATAAAATTACTGTTGCAGATTGGAGACACGACTCAACTGGACCAATGCAGGTTATTTCAGGTGCACTTGGCAAAGAAAAAGTGCATTTTCAAGCTCCAGACTCTAAGCTAGTACCCAATGAAATGAATCGATTTTTAGATTGGTTTAATAACAACCATGAAAATGAATTAGTCATTAAAGCGGCAATTACACATCTATGGTTTGTAACAATTCACCCTTTTGAAGATGGCAATGGGCGTATCACCAGAGCGATAACAGACATGCTTCTTGCCCAAGCAGACAATAGTACTGAGCGATTCTACAGTATGTCTGCTCAAATTAGAGTGGAAAGAAAACAGTACTATGAACTACTAGAAAAAACCCAACAAGGTGAGTTAGACATCACAAAATGGATACTCTGGTTTCTCAGTTGCTTAAAGAATGCTTTAAACTCTACGGATTTATTATTAAGCAATGTTTTGTCTAAAGCTGAGTTTTGGAATCAACATTCCGAAACTATACTAAATGAAAGGCAAAGAAAACTGCTAAACATGTTGCTAGATGACTTTAAAGGAAAGCTAACATCCTCTAAGTGGGCAAAAATTGCTAAGTGTTCAAAAGATACTGCCATTAGAGATATTAACGACCTGATAAAAAAGGTTATTCTTGTAAAAGACGGGGCTGGAGGAAGAAGCACCAACTACGAAATAGTAAAGCCTGCTGGTAACAGTTAAACACTAATAAAAGACAGAAGGGCGGGAATTTAGTATAAATGAGGTTTTGCCATACCCTGGTATGGTAAAGAAACATCGTATTACGACCAAGTACAATTAAGAAGGAAGTTATTTTGTGAAATTAATTACTGGAAGTAACTCATGCGCTTCTGATACCATTATTTGTGAAATTGAAACCTCCAACACCAATTCCATAGGTTCTTGTCCCCAAAAACTCACAACCTCTCGACTTAATGATTTAGAAAAAATCAAACTATTTCCAAACCCAACAGATCAACTACTAAATCTTGTTTCAAATAATCCAGGGAACGATCCGCTTTTTTCGCCTTTTGGTAAAGAAGTTAAAAGTGGTAGTTATTTAAAAGATAAAACTACCCTCGATTTAAGTAATTTATCAACTGGCACCAACGTTATTCAACTCATTGATGAAAAAGGTAAAACTTCACGACAAAAATTTATTCTTTGGTAAGATTTCTATTAAAACTGTACCTTTCTCCCTATGATTAAGAATTTTTTTAGTTATTTCATATTCGCTTTTCAAAACATTAAAGCAAATTGGTTTCACACCTTCTTGTCGGTTTTAGGAATTGTAATTGGTGTTGGTGCAATGGGTGCAATGCTATCACTAATTGATGGAATGGAGATTTTTGCTAGGCAACAGGTTGCCAGTTCAGGTCTTGCAGGCTCAATAGAGGTTCGGTCTGAATATTATGACCGTTCAAGCGGAGTATCCATAAAAAAAGATACCATAAAGCATATAATTTACACAGACTACTTAGAATTAAGTGAACATTTTAAGGATAGAATTCTTCATAGTTCTATTGAGTCTCGAACAAACACTTTAATAAAATATGACACCACCCAATTAGGTGTTCAACTAAGGTATGTTAGTGCTTTTTCGGAATATGAACAAAGTACAGCTGAAGGTACTTTGCTTACAGAAGACGATGTACTAGACAAGAAGAAAGTGGCAACAGTGAATTACAAATTTGCTGTTAAACTTGTGGGCGACAGTGTTAAATTATTGCTTGGAAAAGATATTGAAGTGAATGGAAGTATTTATAAAGTAACTGGAATTGAAGTAGAGAACAAAATGGTAAACCCAAGCTTATTTTTGCCAATTACCTTTAGTACCACTGAGTTTCAAAAGGAACATGAACCAACGGTTAAATTATTTCCAGCTAAACTTGAGAAAATTGATGTGTTAGAAAAAGAGCTTAAGGCATGGCTAGATACCAAATACTTAGGAGGAAATAAAGCCTTTAAAATCAAGACTTCAAAGCTGTTTTTAGACCAAATTTCAACTGGCTTTCTCTATTTTAGAATTGCTACTGGATTGTTTATGAGCCTAAGTATTCTAATTGGCGGCATCGGAATTATGAATGTCCTATTAATCTCTGTAAAGGAAAGAACCAAAGAAATTGGCATTAGAAAGGCGGTTGGAGCCAAGAAAATCGACATTAAACTTCTGTTTTTTGCTGAATCCTTAACTATTTCAATTTTGGGAAGTTTCATAGGCACCGTTTTCGGAGTATTATTTGCCAAAATTGCTTTGCCCATTGCTAGAATTTTTGTTGAAGAAATTCCATTCTCCGCTAGTTTTTCACTTACCTCTTTGGCAATGATTTCTTTTATCGCCATAGCTCTAGGAATTATCTTTGGCGTCTACCCTGCTGGTCGTGCTGCCCGCCTTAACCCAGTTGACTGTATAAGGCGAGATTAATTTTTTCCTTTATTAAAGTGTCTGAATGTGCTTATTAAGGCAACTCCTACTAAAATCAATACAACTACGGTTACTATTAATACATCTAACATGGCTATTATTTTTATTTGTTTAGAGATTAGATGGAATAAGCTATGCAAGGGTTGCCTATGCTAAATAAATCCACTAATACTTTTAAAAAATCATAACTTTGTAGCATGTCAGAAGAGCAAGCACGATATATGCAAAGAGGAGTCTCTGCCTCAAAGGAAGATGTCCACAATGCAATTAAAAACATTGACAAGGGTGTATTCCCTAAAGCATTTTGTAAAATCATTCCCGATATGATTGGTGGTGATGCAGATTATTGCAACATCATGCATGCCGATGGTGCTGGTACCAAATCATCTTTAGCCTACGCTTATTGGAAAGAAACCGGCGACTTAAGTGTATGGAGAGGCATTGCTCAAGATGCAGTTGTTATGAATACAGACGATCTTCTTTGTATTGGTGCTACAGATAACATCTTATTAAGCTCAACTATTGGGAGAAATAAAAACTTAATACCAGGTGAAGTAATTGCAGCAATTATTAATGGAACAGAAGAAGTGCTTCAAGATTTAAGAGATCATGGCATTGATATTTACTCTACTGGTGGTGAAACTGCTGATGTAGGTGATTTGGTTCGAACAATAATTGTTGATTCAACCGTAACGGCGCGTATGAAGCGTTCTGATGTGGTTGACAACGCCAATATTCAAGCTGGCGATGTCATTGTGGGTTTATCCTCTTATGGACAAGCTAGCTACGAAAAAGGCTATAATGGTGGAATGGGAAGTAATGGATTAACTAGCGCTCGACACGACATGTTTAACGCATCAGTTAAGGCTAAATATCCAGAGACATTCGATTCATTGGTAGATGATTCTGTTACTTACTGCGGAAAGTACAACTTAACCGATAAAGTAGATGGTGTACCTTTAGATATGGGCAAACTGGTTCTCTCTCCTACTAGAACGTATGCTCCGATAATCAAAAAGATTTTAAGCACCTGTAAAGAACAAGTACACGGCATGGTTCATTGTAGTGGTGGCGCTCAAACTAAGGTGCTTCATTTTGTAGAAAATGTTCATATTATAAAGGACAATCTACTTGAAATACCACCATTATTTAAGCTCATTCAACAAAATAGTGGCACAAGTTTTAAAGAAATGTTTCAGGTGTTTAACATGGGTCACAGAATGGAATTGTACGTGAAGCCTGAAGTTGCTGAAGAAATAATAGCAATCTCAAAAAGTTTTAACGTAGATGCACAAATTGTTGGACGAGTTGAAAAGTCAACAAGCACTAAATTAACTATTAAAGGCGAGTTTGGTGAGCTAAACTATTAAAGGCTAACGAACAACTGTAAGGGTACCGGTAAAGAAAAATTCTTTGCCTGCAAAGCTAGTGCCTACTGCTTTGTATGAATAAATACCATCATTAGCAATGTTTGAGCCTATTGTACCGTCCCATTTCTGTTCAAAGTCGCTAATTTCATATATTAACTCTCCCCAGCGATTATAAACTTGAAGTATAATGCTCTTTAATCCAAAATTTCTTGGAAAAAACTCATCGTTTATACCATCACCATTCGGACTAAATCCAGTAGGAATAAGCACCAAATTTGGGCTTTCATCTTCTGGTATGTTTTCAATATCAACTTCTAAGTAGAAGGTATCAATACACCCATCAAAAGAAGTGAAGAAATGAGCAACGGTAAAAATATCACTTACACCATAATCGTAGGTTGGATTGTCATTAATATCTGTAGCACCGTCACCAAAATCCCATTTAGAAGTTCCAAGTTCTGTATTTCGATTAAAGAAAAAAGAAGTTTCACCTACTTTAACAACCGAAAACCCAGCATCTGGTGAAGGGGTAATTTCAAATTCTCCTTCTTTCAATACTCCACATCCTTCGCCATTTCGATCGGTGATAATAACCCTATAGGGATAAATTCCAGCTGAGTCACCAGAAAAAGTTAGGGTTTTCTCCTTTAGTTTCATTTCATCAAAAAGGCCATCAGAAAAATAACTATAGCGATAAGGAGTAGAACCACCCACCGCATTTACGGTTAGGCTTAAATCCTTATTAGGACAAGCTTCATCAATCACAACTATAGCATTGTGAGCATCAGAAATAGATATATCAATTATCCCACCAAAACCAGTATTTGAGCATGCATCTAGCACTTCACCAGTAAGTTCAATTGTTAATTCTTCTCCGGCTACTAAAGATTGGTTTAATATAACAGCGAAATCTTTTTCATAACGACCAGGCAGAGAACATACTTCTGAATATATATCTTGAACATTATACAAGCCACTAGTTGACTCTAGTTTAATATCCTCAATCTCAAATGTTGAACAAATTATATTCTCAGAAAAGCGAAAAAACAAGGTGTCATCACCACAAACAGGCTCTCTAACTAATTCTTCCCTTAAGTCAGGTGGCGTTGTATCAAAAATTGAAGCATCAGAGTGGTTTACAAAATCCAAGGTGTAACCCGATTGAGAAGAAGAGAAATTACTTACAATAATTACATAAATTTCACCTGCTTTTACGGGTATTTGAGCATTTGTAAGTGTCCCAAGTGCTCCTTGACGTTTAGAAGTTCCTGCCACTGTTGCTCCAGTAGGTCCAGCTGTTTGGGCATAATTGCAACTTGCTTCGATACCAATTCCTCTAAATACATCATCACATGTGTTATTTGTCAGATTGTAAACCGCCCAATCATAATCATCGACACCAACATTGTTTGGCGTAATTAAAAAACCTAGGTTACCCGGGCTTTCTACAGTAAAAGTATACCATACATTATTTACTTCACCAGTTGTTAAGCACGAAGAAGGACCAATTTCATTTTCTTTAAATCCTTCACCACTGTACGATTTAGTTTGTGTATAAGTATCAAAACATATAGGAATTGCATTTGAGCAATCTTGTTCAATACTTTGTGAGTGTGAGTAAATTACGTGGCAAAAAATAAAGAATAGGGCATAAATAAATTTGAGATTACACATTCCTAATTGCTTTGTTGCAAATTTCATTCCCTAATTTATGATTTAATTTACCAATATTTCAAGATCCATTCCTTTTTATTGTACTCTAAAATGAATCAACTATTTAAAGTAAATAGACAACACTTAGTATTTAGATGAGTTTTTTTTGAACTTTAATTTGGCTATTACACTAGTGTTTGGTAAAATAAATGCCCGGTAATTTGTTAATGTGTTTGAGTAATAACTCTTAATCAGCATTGATAATCTTATTAATGACTTCTTTCTCCACATTTAAGTAAGTTATTGGGTTACTCTGAACCGGTGACCCATTTTTTTGGAATGAATCCAAAAAAACCATTCCTCGATCACTGCGATTGATGATGAACGGCTAATGTTTATTTTCTAGCTTATCTTAAGCTAACAAGGTTTTTAATTGAGGGCTTTATTAATTTTATTCTTTGATTAAAGTTGCTTTAGAATTATACGTTCTTATTTTTTAATGACTTTAAAAGTTCTTAAATTCTGATTTGCCGCTATTAGTTGAACAAAGTAAATTCCCTTATTCCAATTTTGGGTATCGATATTTATTTCTTCTCTAGTATTATCCACCGTTAATATCGTTTTTCCTAAAATGTCACAAACCTTAATATTTATTGATCCTTTATAATCTATTATAAAATTATCTGTGAAAGGGTTAGGCCAAATATTGTAATCATTATTAATATTGCTAGTCACACTTGATAAAACAAAGTTTATACATTCTGCTGTGTCCACACAATTATCTTCATTGGTATACTCAACTGCATAGTTTCCATTAAATTTAGGAGTGAATGTTGCTTTGTTTTCTCCATCAATTGGAATTAAATTATCATTGCAATCAAGCCACTGTATTAGGTTGTCATTTGGATTCACTTTTAACTCACTTCCTACTTGTTCTATTGAAACTGAAGTAGGCTCAAATATTGTAATGCTGTAACTGATAATGCTATCGCAACCAAGGCTTGAGGTGAATTTTTCCTCAAAAACTCCTGTTTGATCGTATGGAGTTTCACTATCAGAATAAACTTTTTCACATCCCTGAAGTGTTCGATGCTCAATAGTTGATTTATTTATAGTAATGTCCAAAACAACTAAGCTGTCACATCCGTTTTTTGCTGTATGGTTTTCTTCGTAAATTCCTGTAGTTTCATAGGTAATTTGAGCATCAGATATAAATAAATCACAGGATTCAATAATGACCAATGATTCCTTTTTTTCTAAAATAGTAAGGTCAATTTCTAAAGTGCTATCACAGCCAAATGAGCTAGTGAAATTTTCATAATACAGTCCACTGGTTTGGTAAAGTACACCACTTTCTGAAGTGTATTCTTCACAAGCATTAACTTCAATAAATGTTTCACTACTTTCAAAAATTGTAAGGTCAATTTCTAATGTACTATCACAACCAACAGAATTGGTGAAACTTTCGGTATAAATTCCAGTTTCAGTATAATAAACTCCTGATTCTGAATAATACTCTTCGCAACTTTCAATCTGAATAAGTGATTCTGTGCTTTCTAAAATTGTAAGGTCAATTTCCAATATACTGTCACAGGCATTCACATTTTCCAAGGTGTCATAATACACTCCAGTTTGAGTATAGGTATATTTTCCACTTGGAGAAAGGTAACTATCGCAAGTTGCTACAATTAATGGATAAGTAGCATTGCCATTCAAAACAACACTTCTGTAAAAGGATATATCATCTAAACCAATATCGTCTCCATAAACAGATGCTTCGGATTGAACAGCTAATTTCACGGAATCAGCAATTCCAGAATGAACATAATTCACAAGCACCTTTGTCCATGGATTATCTGCATTATATAAAATTAATTGTTCTGCAATTTCATGTCCATCAATACTTATCCCCATTATTGGCAGATTAGTGGTGTCAGGAGATAAATTACTTGCCCAAAATGTGAGCACATATGTTTCGCCAATGATTAAATTTTTAACTGTTTGTTCAAACAATTTAGCACCATCAGAAACTGTGCAAGGCGCATCACCAATAAAGAAATTTCCTATCCCAGTGGTGTGATCTTTATTGGTGGTCCATACCGTTTGATTAAAATCAGTCCCACTATGCTTTAATGCTGAATTATCTAATTTATAATAGCCTCCGCACAATCCAAATGACCCATTACCATCAAGCGGCTGATAATCGCTATAGAAACCGGTGTATCCTAATTCAAATGCTCCATTATATATAAGATTTGGACCACAAGGACTAAGAAAAGACTCTTGAGAAAAACAATGGAATATAGATGAATAAAAAGTGAAAAATAATATTAATGTTTTTTTCATAGCTTTTGGTTTATTTTTAGATAGAAAAAATTAAGAAAGGTTGCCTAACTATTGCTAAATTCTCATTGTAAATGTCTGATTTTAAAAAGAAAGGTTATCACAAATAATCAATTGAGATAAAATATGTAAAAACGGTTCTAACTATTCAATCATATCGAACAAATAGATAAAGCCATACGGTAATAGAAGGACACTTTAATACTCCTACAGTTTTCAAACACCTTCTAGATATTTACCGTATGGACTCTACCTTTTTAACTTTTACTATTCTTCCCTCTTTTTTTAATAAAACAAACTGGTTTCCAACAGACTGTCCTTCATGGGTTATTTGGTAATCTCCCACCATTAGTTTGGTCGATTCCATTAATGTTTTAATTTTTCTTCCCAAAACATCATATAATTCTAGGCTATACTCCCCTTCTTTACCTATTTCTAAATTGATATTTAAGTTGTTTTGATACGGGTTTGGATAGACTATTATATCGCCTACTTCCAATTGAGTATTTTGCCCAATTACCCCTGTTGCTACTTCACATTCATTGCCTTCAAATGCGCTACCATCCAACTTAATTGTACAGTATAAAGTATCTAATCCACATGGGTTTTCTGCTATTAATCTAACATTGTACGTTCCAATTTGAGCGTAGACATGTACGGGTTCACTGTCATTGCTTACATCCGTTGTTCTATCATCAAAATTCCACGTCCAATTTGCAATATTTGTTCCCGTAAATGCAGTGTATTCAACATTCAAGCCGTTTACTTTATACGTAAAGGATGCGATTGGTAAAGGATTTACTATTACCTCAAGATCTGTGCTATTTGTACAACCTAATAAGTCTGTTTCTACTTGAACTGTGTAAGTTGTATTCGTTGTTGGACTCACTCCAATACTTGTTCCCGTTCCAACTTGAGATCCTCCTTTTTCACTCCAAGTATAGGTGCTACCTGCTTGTGGATTTTGAATCTCTAGTAGCGCTTCATCCCCAATACAAATTTCTACCTCAGCAGATTTTACTGCTATCGATGGGGTTGGATTTACAGTTATTGTAAATGTTGTTTCTCCTTCGCAGCCAGTGCTACCTATTACTTTAATAGTGTGGTTTGCTGATGTAAGTGCTCCAGGGTTTAAAGTATTATCTACCACTCCAGTACTTGTTTCTATCCCGTTTAGGAAGAAAATATAAGAGTTTAGCCCTGCAGGACTTGCAGTGATGGTAATTTCTTCTCCTTCGCAGAAGTTGTTATCCGCACTACTTGAACTTAAAGACATTATAGGTAATTCATTTACCACAACTTCCAATTCATCACTTTGCTCACAACCAAAATCATCACTTACTTGAAGTGTGTAAGTTGTTGTTGTGCTTGGCCCAACCGTATGTGGTCCTGTCCCGCTCAATGTTTCATTCCAAGTGTAAGTTAGGGCTCCATTTTCTCCTGAAATTGTAGCACTTATCTCCGCACTTTCTCCTACACAGATAGCAGTTGGTGTTGAAGCTAAATCCAAAACTAGTGGATTGCCTTCATTGGTGATGATAATTCCATCACTTGCTGTACATCCATTGCCGTCTTCAATGTTTAGAGTATAAGTTCCTTCTTCAACATCACTTAAAGTGTTGGTTGTAGAAAGTTCTGTTGTGTTTTCATCTAACCATGAGTAAGAGTAAGTTCCTTCTCCTTCGCTTGGTGATGCTACTATAGTTTTAGTCTGCTCACAAACCACTGTTAAATCATCTCCTAAATCAACCGTTGGAAGCTCATTAACTGTATAGGTTAAAGTTGTTGAAGCTTGACAGCCAAAGCTATTAACTACGGTTACCTCTAAATTATAATTAACAGGGATATTCGTAGAAGCTGTGTAGGTGTTAGACGCTCCATTTTGTACTCCATTTCCATCTAAAGTGAACTTGTAGTTTGTTAAATCACTTGGACTCACTGTAAATACCAACTCCTCGTTAGCACAAATACCTTGAGCTACCAAATTTGCACTTGAAAGTACTGGTTCTGGTGTTGGGTTAACCGTTACTGTTATTGGCACATCTACCTCACAACCTGCTTCATCGCTTACATTAACGTTGTAAGTAGTGGTAGCATTTGGCTCCATAAAATGTGGTCCTGTACCGCTAAAGGCTGTATCTGGACTTGTCCAAGTAATTGTTGGTGCACCTTGTTGATTGGAAACAAGTACCGTTAAAGTAGCTTGTTCTCCATCACAGATAGTTCCAGGGTTTGCAGATGGTGTGGCTGTCAAACTTCCTGCTGCTAGTTCTATGTTCACAGTATCTCTATCAAAACACAGGTTCTCATCAAATACGGTAATAGCATAAGTTCCAGCTCCTACTCCGTTCCATGCTGCTGCGCTTGGTCCGGTTGAACCGCCAACTTGCTTCCAAGAGTAAGTAAATGCTCCTTCGCCTCCACTAGCACTTGCGAGAAGATTTGTATTTGCTTCACATTGTATGTCTTGGTCTGGCCCTGCATCTGCTAATGGGTTTGGAAGTGAAGTAACCTCTATACTATCTACATTGATACAGCCATTTGCACCCGTAACGGTTAAATACAAGGTGTCTATGAGTCTGCCTACACTTTGTTTAATCGCTGTAAAGCTTGGTTGTGCAAGAGATACGTCGTTTAGCTGAGCTACAGGTGTCCAACTATACAGATTACCACCAATTGGATTGGAACCAAGGGTTACGATTGCATTACCGCAAACCAAGGCATTGTTTCCTGCATTTGCAATTGGTAAGGATTTAACCGTTACCGTTACTTGGTCTGTTTTTTCACAACCCGTTGCATCAATAGTTTGCAACAATGTGTAGGTTGTAGTAAGAGTTGGGCTCACCTCTACTTCAGCATCTGTTGAGGTGAAACCTGCTGGACTGGAGGTCCAACTGTAGGTATTTCCTGCTAATAAGGCACTTCCAATAGTGGTGGATTCTCCATCGCAGATTGAGATGTCTTCTCCTGCGTTGGTTTCTGGGATTTCATTAACCGTAACACGGACTGTATCTTCGTTTATACAAGCATCTTCGGTCACATAAATAATAACATCTGTGCTTTCCGTTGGGGTAAAGATTAATTCCTCCCCTTTAATTAGAGTATCTCTATCTAAACTCAGCCAAACAAAAATGTCTCCATCTGCTATATTTCCAGCTACTGCACTTAATGTTGTTGATTCTCCTTCACATAAGTCAAAATCGCCAGTCACATCAATTACACCTTTGGGCTCAACTACTATCTCGTGTTCGTTTACAATACCCGGACAAGACTCATAGATTACTCTTACATAAAACGAAGTGTCAGAATCTAACTCGCCCGTAGTCAATGTATTGGTATTACTTAAAATATTGGTGAAGTTGGGGTCACTTGACCATTGAAAAGTAATTGGATTTAGATTGCTACTAGCAACTAAAACCGCTGCTTCTCCAGCACATAATTCTTCAATTCCTTCTATATCTGGTTTGCCGGGAATCTCTTTAATTCCAACTTCCGTTTCTGAAGGAAAAGTGCAGCCATATTCATCCTCTATTTGAAAAGTTACTATATATAATCCTGGTGGACTTTGTTTTACATTTATTCTGCCTGTTTCACTATTCAGATCCAATCCCAAAGTACTTGAGAACACACCTTTAATTCCAGGTGTTTCAAAAGTAGGATCAGAGAAATCTAAGGTGTTACAATGCGGATTTTCTGCATAATAAAAATTGGGACCCAAACTATCTGGAATGCTAAACGAACGTGTCATAGAAACGAAATCTTCACATCCTACATCAATGGCATAGGTTACGGCATACGTTCCTATTTCACTAACTGTCAGGTCAACTTCTCCAGTGTTTTCATCTAAAGTTAATCCTATTGGATAAGATGAGAATTTACCTCCTAATCTACCAGAAATTGTAGGTAATGGGTTGGTTGAATTTAAACAGAAAACAGATTGAGCGTATTTAAATTCCGCAAATTCTTTCAATTCATTTTCTGGAAAAGAAAAGTTTTGCTTTACAGCCCCATCTTGACCATTTGTTGCACCGTAAGGATTAGGCTCTGCTGTAGGGTCATCATTTCCAATAAAAACACCTGACTCACCACCAACAACATTAGAAGCAAACACCAATGCAGAATTGGTATTAATAAATCCTCCTCCTCCACCGCCACCAGGACCAAGAGGCCCTACAGGCGCAATTGCTTTTGCGTATGAGTCGGAACCTCTTCCTCCTTTTACAGAAACAAGGGATATAGATAGGTTGTTCACATCTAAAAACACTGCGCCACCACCACCGCCAGCACCAGCACCGTCTCCCAAAGAATTACCTCCTGGGCCGTTCACAAAAATTTCGCCATCGTTTCCATTGGCAAGAATAGAGTTATTAATTCCAATAATATTTTCTGCAGTAATGAGTATTATTCCTCCACCATTTTCACCTTGTTCTCTTCCTAAGCCATCTTCTTTATGGCCTTCACCACCACCACCACCTAAAAACATTTTAGGCGTAGTTAAAAGATATGGCAATCCAATTCCACCTATTCCACCATTTGCGATAGAATTACTACAACCGCTACTTTGCTTTCCACCCAAACCACCGGATCCATAAGATCCGCCGCCACCGCCACCGGAGTTGTGTGTGTTTCCTCCTCCACCTCCATTGGCTAATTTACCTCGCATATATAGGAATGGGAATTCCAAAATACCTTCTCCTTTTTTACCACCGTTTGTATTCCCGAAATAAATGTTCGTATTATCTACTGCACAACCTTGTCCTAACGATCCGCTACCAGCTCTAAAACCTTGTCCACTTACATCTATATTTGCCTGTAAATTCACATCAATAGCTTCAAATATTAATATACCGCCGGTTGTTCCATTCCATGGCTCACAAGTTAATGTAGATTGTACATTTGCATTGGACATTTTTGGGATCGTAACCAACTGTACAAAAGATTCTGTATCGTACCTATTAAGTAAATTTTTATCAAAAAACAGGGTGTCATTAGTTATATTGCTGATAACAACTCTCTCAAAATTTCCAGCATTTCCTATATCAATAATGTCTCCAAAATTTGGACTATTAGTTGTATCAATCTCCCCTCCCTTCATTTGAACAATTAAAGCTTTTTCACTTTGCTTGAAATATGATGGATCATCCACCACTATATAGTTACAATTAACATTTAAAACTTTGGTATAATGATTAATAATGTCTTTTATTATATAGATATCATTTTCTTGTAAACATTGATGCTCATGGATTATTGTAACTGAAAATTCATCAAATACTTCATTACAACCTTCAGGTCCAAATAATGTATTTCTTACTTTATAATTTCCAGCAATCGATGCTTCACAATTTATTTCACCTGTTTCTGCATCGATTATTAATCCTGCATCTGACGTAAATTCTCCTGCAACACCTTCATTTTTAAAACTTGGTAATTGGTTGATATCGGTTTGGCAGAATTTGTAACTGTTGTATTCGAAATCTGCATAAATTTTATTGCTTATACTTATTGTTTTTGATTTCGATTGCTCAGGACATCCATTTTGTGCCGATACGATATTAATTACCTCATAAACTCCTGGGATAGCTGATTTTAAGTCGATCTCACCTGAGTTTTCATTTATATTAAGACCAAAACTGGAAGAAAATAATCCCCGTTTACTTCTAAAACCGATTTGCGGAATTGGGTTGTCTCCACTCTGACAATATTCGATAGAAGCATAACTGAAATCAGCAAAAATGGTATCCACTAGACTTATTACTTTTTGCCTAACAATAGGACAAGAGCCCTCTGTAGTGTAGCTTATCGTGTAATCTCCTACTAATGATGAATCTAACCAAACTTCTCCAGTATTAACATCCTTGAATCTTAATCCTTCTGGAATTGAACTAAACTCTCCATTTGTTAAACTGCTTAATGTTGGAATAGGATTCTCTGCACCAATACAATTAACACTATCTAAATAAGTAAATGAAGGGCTGGTTATAATCTGATTTATATCGATATTAATAGGGTCTAATATTAAGGTATCATTGGCTTGATTAATATCTCCTAATAAAGAAATAAAAGCTTTAAATATATAGTTTCCAGGCTCTTCTGGTAAAAACGTTTCCTTTAGGCATAATTCTATATTAGAATCTGGTGCTAAAAACCCAGAGTTTATAATTACTGGACTAAAAAATTGTGTATCAACTCCAAACACAAATGCATTTAATACCAACTCTTGACGACCAAAATAAAAAGTATCTGTTGTTGTATTCTTAACTTCAAAACATACATTTTTTGGGTCTTGATAACAAATTTCATTAACCGGACTCTTTATAGATTTTAATTCAAAATCTGTTGGATCTATAATGTAAATTAAATAATCCTCTGTTTCACCTTTATTATATTCTCCGCAAGGTGGGTCTGTATTGTCACCATCTTGCACATTTAATATTATACGCATTTTGGTTTGACCTAATTTGGCAGTTAATGGTATTGTTAAATTAGTAACCGCTACTTGAATTGAAGGTCCAGAATTTGGAATCCAATTAGAGTATACGCGTTCCAATTCTGAGAATATGCCATCTTGATCATAATCGATAAAAACATTTAATTGACCATAAGCAGGCGAAGCTCCGTTTCGATTACTCTTAACTTTAAAAAAGTATGACTGTCCTGATAAATAATTTTCTATGGGAACGGATTTGGTATAGTCTGTGTAATAGGTATTCTGAAGCGATGGACCTGCGCCATTAATCATAGCTCCGAAATACACAGAATCGATACCTTCCCAATCGCTACAGCAAGTTAAAACTTTAGCACTGGAAGAACAGTAACAGTCTGCTGATGAAGTATTTACATATTTCGTGCTGGAATAAAATACACTATCCGTACATATTATCTTTGCTCTGTAATAACTACTTTTTTCTTGGGAAATCGATATCTCTTGCGTTTGTGTTGTAGTTAGAGAATCCCACGAAACACCATTTACAGAAACTTCCCATATAATTGGTGTGTGAGAAATATATTGTTTTAAAGTCAATGTAAACTCTTCGTTTATACATTGAGAATCTTTTGATAGAATAATCAGATTTTCAGAATTCAAGTAAAAGGATTCGCAACTTGGGAGTAAACTTGAATCATTTATTCCTATTTGGTATTCCTCTATTTCTCCATAATATTGAAAATTTCCACATGGTGGAGTATTTTCATCACCTCCTTCCAATAAAACAACACGCATTCTAGTTTCGCCAATTAGTGATTCCATTGGGATTAGAATGGAATCCTTTATCGTTGTATCCGTTGAGGACATTTCTTTAGAATATACTCTTTCCAATATAGGGTCAAAATCGTTGTCTTGATTGTAATCTATAAATATATTAAGCCAGGAATCGGACAATGTAGATGCTTTTGTAAATTTGGAAATTTCTAAAGCATATTTTACATCTCTAAAAAGAGTGCCATAAGAAAAGCTAGTAAAATAGGATTTTGTTTTGTTCGCTCCATTATTGTTAGTTACAGCCGCAGGTTTACTTCCTGTTTTTATAGGTCCTAAAATAAATTCTGAAATATCCTCATTAGAGCTGCTAGTCACATTTGCACCACAAATTCCAGTAAATCGATCTATTGTTCTATTTCCGTTAGGTGCGGAATTTTGTGGAATATAGGTTCCATTCCCATCGGCAAAACCAAATTTAACTACTTCGACATCTAGTTTGTCTCCTATAATTGCGCCACTCGGCACATCGTAAGTAATCCAAAAATAATTTTGTCCTTCCACTAAATCGACATTCAAATCGATAAAAGCCAAATTAAAATCCAGACCACTTGAAATTAAGTTGGCTGTTGAAAATTCATCTTCAAGACCTGTATAATATAGTTTTACGTTTTCTACATTTTTTTCAAAATTATCTGAGCCCGTCGCATTAATTAACAATTTGTCTAGACCAAAAGAAGGAGTGGTTCCTCCTTTCATATCCAGTATTATTTTCAGCATTTGGTTATTCTCTGATGACCAACCAATATTTGCAAAAGTTGGATGGGTAATTTTAACATCACCAAAAGACATGGGTTCAGGTGGTGGGACATCCCAAATAAAGGTTAAACCGCTGGTAGGAAAAATAGTTTTACTAAATCTCATGCCGTAAGAAGACTTCTCAGCGGCTTCATTCGCTTGCCAATTATCAATTGTTGTTCTACTGTTAAAATCATAGATATTATTACCTCTTAAACCTACTTGCACATAAGAGGTACTTGTGTTGGTTCCTGTTTTATAAAAAGTTCCATATACAATTTCAATTCTATTTGTTCCTTCATAAAGTTTAATTTGAAAATTCAAATCATCTCCACCTTCACCATCGCCTCCAGATGTCGCAAAATGAAGCCATTCTATTGTCAAAATTCTATTAGGCACTGTTCCAGTTACGATATAGCTTAACTTGCCTGGGTATAACGAGCTCTTGCTAGGCTTTAAAGAACTTTTAGAGAATCCTGCAATTACATTATTACTAGAACTCTTATCACTTAAGTGATCATCTCCATACCAAGAGCGAATAAAAGTATCTCCCATGGCAATTGCACCATTTGAATGAACCGAAAATTTTGAATACGTTTTCTCGTTATATGAAAAATCAAACCCAATGTCTAGATTGTAATAAAAATTCCCTTTCCCGTCAGTGTTATTTGGGTTCATTAGCTCTATAGATTGTAAGGGATTAACTGTAGCGTAAACAGCATCTATCTGTGAAAATTGATACCTTAAAACCGCAGCTTGTGCTTTAGGAAATAATAATACACAAAACACAAATAGAAGTAGGAGTACATTGCGATTCATAATTTGGAAAGTTTGTAGGTTTAATGTGTTATTTTATTATTTGATAATACTTTTAGCAAAGTACTACATATCATTCTATAAATCAGAAGTATTAAAGTTAACGTATGGGTTATTTCAGTAAACGTTATTATTATGGAGATTAGGCGTGAGGCTACCCCTCATAGGCCTATATTTTAAATAAAAACATCACATTCTGCACAAAATCAGCTAATTTTAAGTTACCGTATGGTATATTTAAGTTATCGTTCAATTAAACGGTTAATATTCGTATTATCAATTGATACCTTCGCACATGCGATTTTTGCACTTTATATTAATTCTTGGATATAACTTATTTCTTTTTTCACAAAAAGTTGAAACTGATTATATATACAAGCATATTAATTCAGATAATGGCTTAATTTCTCCTGGAGTATATTCGGTAAGTCAAGATAGCGAAGGGTTCCTTTGGTTTTCAACTTCTATTGGTTTAGCAAGATATGATGGTGAAAATTTTAAATATTATGGGCCAAAGGAAGGGTTAGAAGACAACTATGCCTTTGGAGCTTTTGAAGATCATGAAGGAGTTATGTGGTTTCGGTCATTTGCACCTAAAATTTATCATGTTGAAAATGACAGCGTTATTGCCACAAAATTTTCACAATTAGTAAATGACAAAATTATTGGATCCTCTTTCATAAATGGTCTTAAACGCCTTGGAAAAGACAGTATAATATTTACAACTTCTACAACTAGCGAAATTTTTTACCACACTCAAGACACCTCGGATGTTCTCCCTGTAGACAGTTCTCAATTTCTTTTTGACCAAAAAATTAAGACTACAAACGATATTTTAAAATTTGAGATCTACAAAGATTATTTGCTTATAAGACGTGGTAGTAATTCTAAATTTAAACCTTATTTAACTAATGACTTTAGAGCGAGTGGGACGGTCTTAGAATTTAAGCCAAAGCATTATTTATGGAAAAATCAGAACTCAATTTATCTAATAAGTGAGGATACTGTCGTAAAACATCAGTTTTCTGAAGACATTTCCATCATTACTAAAAGTCCTAAAGGAAATATCCTTGTAAGTTTTAGTACAGGAGGGGTAAAAGAATTTGAACTTTTTGGATCACGACTAAATTTAGTTCATACATTTCTTCCAAACTATGGTGTTTATTCAACTTTTGTAGATAAAAATGGAGGCTACTGGTTTGCAACTGTAAATAATGGTGTGTTTTATTTAACCACCTCTTCAAGTAAGGAAATAGTATTGACTAATGAGAAATACTTTTCTCCTTTGACAATGAATTATAGTAAAGTCGATAGTTCAAATTATACTATACTTATTTCAACCTACTATAATCCACCTTATGCTCTGCTTATCCAAAACAATAAGATAAAGTATAGATCACTGGATTACAAATTCCCAGAACCAATAGTAAATACTAGAATTAATGAAAATGATGAACTTATATTTAATTCTTATTCCAATGTTTATCAATTAAATAAAAAAAATCGTCCACATAAAGTAAATAAAGAGCCTACAATGCCTTTAGATATTGAAATCGAAGGATTTTTATGGAAATATGGTAGTAGCATGATAAAAAGAATTGACTTAGAATCAAATGAAATTGCGGATACCATTATTTATGGAGAAAGGCCAAACACAGAATTAATTGTTGAAAATGACTCGGTTTGGTTTGGGACTAGAAATTCATTTTATAGATGGCATAATGGTAATTTGACCAAT
Source organism: Sphingobacteriales bacterium (assembly GCA_047632595.1). Taxonomy (GTDB): domain Bacteria; phylum Bacteroidota; class Bacteroidia; order Sphingobacteriales; family Sphingobacteriaceae; genus JBLIDK01. Next base: position 56,190 of record JBLIDK010000004.1, on the reverse strand, counting down.
TTTAAGGACGAAAAAATTAAGATAACGGGCTACATCACCAACTTACACTTTAGTGATAGTCATATGTATGTTCTTACTAGAAATGACGGACTTTTTATAAAAAATAAAGGCCTTTGGCGACATATAAATAATTCGAATGGCTTAAACGGAGAAATTTGTAAATACATAAAGAAAGATAAGTATGGCAACATTTGGATAGCAACAAATAAAGGATTTACAAGGGTTAAGATTTTAAATTTTAAGAATGAGGTTTATGAATTTAGTTACTTTAATGAAGACAATTTACTTTTGTCAAATTCAATCTCAAGATTTTTATTTGTTGATAATAAAGCATGGGCTGGCACTGATAAAGGTTTAATGTCTTTTGATTTAGATAATCTACCTAAAACAGAGATTGCTATTCCCTATATCACAAATTTTAAAGCGAATGATAGAAATATTTTAAATGAAAATCTGAACCTAAATCACAAAGAAAACAACATTCAACTGAATTTTGGATTTATTGGATTTAGTAATCGAGATAATATAGAATACCGTTATCGTTTGGTTAAAAACAATAAAGGGAATTGGATTAGAACAAATTCTAATTCAATTGTTTTTACAGATTTAAGTCCTGGAACCTACAAGTTCGAATTAAGCTTATGTGATTTGAGTGATTGTATGGATCAAGTTGAAACGCTTAGTTTCACTATAAAGCCCGCTTTTTGGCAACGAATATGGTTTATTGCTTTGGTGATTTTATTTATCACATTCCTTGTTTTTGTAGCGATAAGGTGGCGCTTCAACTTATTGAAGAAAAAGAATGACTTGAGTTTTGAACTAAATGCTCTCAAACATGCCATGCTCTCTTCGCAAATGAATCCACATTTTGTGTTTAATGCTTTAAGTTCAGTTGAACGATACATAATGGAAAATGATAAAAAATCTGCCATCGCTTTTTTAAGTAACTTTAGTAGATTAATAAGGAATGTATTTGAAAATTCTGGTAGAAGTTTTGTAAGGCTTGGTGAAGAATTAGAAACAGTTAAAACCTATCTAGAACTTGAGAAAAGAAGATTAGGAGATTCGTTTAGCTATGTAATAAAAGAACCTTCTGACTTGAGATTGCTAAATACTGAAATTCCTTCTTCAATAGTTCAACCGTTTGTTGAAAATGCTTTAAAACATGGGTTACTTTTAAAGGAAGGAGAAAAAATATTATCTATCACAACTGAGTCGGTAAAAAATAAACTTGTTGTTAAAATACGAGATAACGGTATTGGACGAGAATCTTCAACTGCCAAAACCAAAGATCAAAATTTAACCCACAGATCGCGTGGAATGACTTTAGTAAGAAGAAGGCTTCAACTTACTAGGGAGCTTTTTGACATGGACATAAAATTGATTATTCATGATTTAAAAAATGAAAAGTCATTGCCGATAGGAACTGAAGTAGAACTAAGAATAGAACTTGAAAATAATGACTAAAACATTAAAAATTGTATTAATTGATGATGAAGAAGATGTTATAGAAGTACTTCGGCTTATGATTCAAGAGTTTTGTACTGGTGTTATAGTGGTAGGCACTGCAACATCTATCGAAGATGGTAAAAAAGAAATAGAAGAAACTAAACCAGATTTAGTTTTTTTAGACATAGAAATCAATAACAATACAGGATTTCAATTGCTTGATTCTTTAAGCAATAGAGATTTTCAGGTGGCATTTGTTACTGCCTATGACCATTATGCCATTAGAGCGTTTAAGTATGCTGCAATGGATTACTTACTTAAGCCTATAAATGTTGAGGAGCTTCAGGAGACTATTAGAAGAGCAAAATCGAAGGAGTTGTTAATTGCTCAAGATGTTCAAACTTCGGATCAATTAGACACTTCTGAAGCCAGTATTAAAAATAAGAAAGTTGATTTCTTGATGATCCCACATAATGGTGGACATATTAAAATTACCATAAACAATTTACTGTACTGTGAAGCAAAGGGATGTTATACTAAATTCTGTCTTTTGGATGGCTCATGGTATATCTCATCATATGTTTTAAGAAAGTATGAAGAAGTACTTTCTGAGTTGAATTTTTCCAGATGCCATAAATCATTTTTAGTTAATTTAAAGTATGTTAAAAGCATAAATTCTAATGATCTAAGTGGTATAACTTTGGTAGATGGAAGTTCCATTCCTTTGTCGGTTAGGAAAAGGAAAGTTTTTAGAGAGGAATGGGAATCATGTTAAGAGTAAGTGCAATTCCACCTCCTGAGCGCCCTCAATGGGTATAGATAGAAGTTGGTGCTAATGATGATTTTGCATAGCTTTTAACCTAATCTCGGTTATTTTTCGCTTTGTGAATTCAGGAAAATCACCTTTCATCATCCAATCGTAATAGCTTGATTCTTTTTCAAAAACTTCGGTAACCGGTTTTCCCTTATGCTTACCAAAATTAAAAACCTCTACATCATCTTTCCAAGCAATTCTTCCTGCAAAGTCAACGAAATTTCGAACATTAGTGAATTCTGCTAAAACCTTCATGTTGTTCACTATAGGCTTTGTTATTTTGCCATTATTATCAACATACTCAATTCCATCATACTTTATTAATTGAGCCTTAAAGACCTCGTAAGTTGCTCTAATATCTGCTTCAGCACTATGGGCATTTATTAACTCTTCTCCACAATAAAATTTATATGCGGCTGCCAAGGTTCTTTTTTCCATTTGATGAAAAATATTTTGGACATCAACAATATTAACTTTATCAAGATTAAAGTCAACCTCTGCCCTTAAAAATTCCTCCATTAATAGTGGAACGTCAAATCGTAAACAGTTATAACCCGAAAAGTCACATTTTTCTAAATCCTTTGCAATCTCATCTGCAACTTCTTTAAAAAATGGCTTGTCCTTTACCCTTTCATCTGTAAATCCATGAAAAGTAGTATTTTCTGCAGAAATTGGTATTCCAGGATTGGTAATATAAACCTTCATATCCTCTTTACCATCAGGATATACCGTCAGAATTGCTATTTCAATTATTCGGTCTTTCGAAACATCTAATCCAGTAGATTCAATGTCGAAAAAGGCAATAGGTTTAGATAATTTGAGATTCATAATGTAAGTAGTAGGTATCCTTTATGGTATTTTTAATGTAGGTTGTGCAAAAACTTTGCCACTATTCGTATTCAACAACAACTTCTTTAGAAGTTGGGTGCGCTTGGCAAGTTAAAATGTATCCTTCTTCCTTATCATGTTCGCTAAGCCCTAAGTCCTCTTCCATCTCAACAGTTCCTGAAACTAATTTGGCCATGCATGTAGTACAAATACCACTCTGACAGCTATATGGTGGGTCTAAATTGGCATCCATAACGGCGTCTAGTATGCTTTCGCCCTTTTTAACATGTATAGGATGTGATTCTCCGTCCAAAATAACTTGAATATCTTGTTCGGTATTATTGCTTTTTAGAACGGCTTCTTGTTTTGCATGCAAAAAATGCTCTATGTGAATATTTGATTTGTCTATTCCAGCAGCCACCAAAGTAACTTCTAAGCTGTCCATCATTAATTCAGGACCACAAATAAAGAAAAGAGCCTCTTTTGGGCTTGCAAGACTTTCAATCACAGCTTTACAAGCTGAAGCATCGATACGGCCTGTATTTCCACTCCAATTTTCAGGAGCATTAGTTAGGTAATGAGAAACATCAAAACGTTTAGAGTTTTTAGAAACTAACTCACTTAATGAATTTTTAAAGATTATACTTGATTCAGTTCTATTACCATAATGCAATTGAACAGCCGTTTTCTTGGTTCTATCTAATACATCTTGAATTAAGGACATTTGTGGAGTGATTCCACTACCAGCAGCAAAAAACACTACTTCACTTACTTTCTTAGGTTTTTCTAAGGTAAAGTGACCTGCAGGAGGCATTACCTCTATTGAATCACCTTCTTTTAAATTGTCAATTATGTGATTAGAAACAAGCCCGTCTTTAACCCTTTTAATAGCTACACCAAGTTCTTTTGAGCTTGGTGAAGTGAAAATTGAATAGGACCTTCTCTCTTCATTACCATTAACAGTTATTCTTACGTTTAAATATTGTCCAGCTTCAAACTTGTACTTTTTACGGTCAGATTTAGACAATTCGAACAATAAAGAGCTTGAATCTTCAGTTTCCTTTACAATTTTGGCAATCTTAAGTGAGTAAAAGTGTAGCGACATATCCTTAATTTACATCATTCCTAATTCAAATCTTGCATCCTCAGTCATCATTTCTTTATCCCAAGGTGGATCAAACGTTAATTCTAGCGTTACTTTTTCAACTCCCTTAACACAAGCAATTTTATCTTCAACTTCTTTAGGTAAAGTCCCAGCCACTGGGCAAGCAGGCGAAGTTAAGGTCATAACAACATCAACATCAAAGTTATCTTTAATTGTAACGCTGTAAATTAACCCCAGTTCATAAATATCTACCGGTATTTCTGGATCATACACAGTTTTAATAACCTGTATTATTTTATCTTCTAATTCCTTGTTAGATGTTGATACTTCGTTCTTCATTTTATGTTTTTAATTAGATGATTGTCTTTCTAAAACTACTGCGTAATTTTTCATTTGCTTAATCATTTGAGACAAACCATTAGATCTTGTCATTGATAAGTGCTCACGCATGCCTATATCATCAATAAAGTGTAAATCTGCTTTAGCCACCTCACCTACTTTTTGACCCGACATTACTCGAACTAATAATGAAATTAATCCCTTAACAATTGCCGCATCGCTATCTGCTTCAAATAGTACTTGATCGACTTTTACAATTGGTCTCAGCCACACTTGACTTTGACAACCTTTTATTATTAATTCCTCAGTTCTATAAGCAGCATCCAAAGGGCTTAAGGTTTTGCCACTGTCAATGATGTATTGGTACTTTTCCATCCAGTCATCAAATAAACTGAACTCCTCAATAATTTCTTGTTGTATTTCTTCTATTGTAGACACTATGATAACATGTTTTTAGCTGTTTCTAATCCCTTAGCTAATTTTAAAATTTCGTCTTTGGTATTGTAAAAGGTAAAAGAAGCCCTACACGTCCCGGAAATATTAAAATGCTTCATTATTGGTTGGCAACAGTGGTGCCCGGTACGAACCGCAATGCCCATTTTATCCAATAACACTCCAATATCATGCGAATGTATTCCATCTATCAAAAAAGAAATAACACTTGCCTTATTTTTAGCTGTACCTATAATCTTTAAGCCTTTTACCTTTAATAACTCTGCTGTGGCAAATTCTAATAAGTCTTTTTCGTAGGCTTCAATATTTTTAAATCCAATTGCATTTAAATAATCTATTGCTTTTGCTAAACCATGAGCTCCTTCAATGTTTGGAGTACCTGCTTCAAACTTAAATGGCAGTTCATTAAAAGTTGTTTTAGGAAAAGTTACTTCCGAAATCATGGCTCCACCTGTTTGATATGGAGGAGTATCATTCAAAATAGCTTCTTTTCCATAAAGTATACCTGTTCCTGATGGCCCAAATACTTTATGTCCAGAAAACACATAAAAATCACAGTCTAATTCTTGTACATTAACCCTCATGTGTGGTGAGCTTTGCGCTCCATCAATCATAACTAAGGCTCCTACTTTATGGGCCAATTCTATAATATCCTTAACGGGATTTATAGTTCCAAGAGTATTACTTATGTAAACTATTGATACTAACTTGGTTTTGGAACTTAATAGCTTTTCGTATTCAGAAAAAATTAACTCTCCATCATCATTCATTGGAATGACTTTAAGCACAGCCTTTCGTTCTTCACAAATTATCTGCCAAGGAACAATATTAGCGTGGTGTTCCATTTCGCTAATAATTATCTCATCGCCTTCGTGAATGTTTTTTCTACCCCATGATGAAGCAACAAGGTTGATCCCTTCAGTAGCATTACGAACAAAAATACATTCGTGACTGTGCTCAGCACCAATAAAGTCACGTACAGTATCTCTTGCATTTTCATGCGAATCGGTTGCTAGTTGACTTAAGTAATGTACTCCTCTGTGAATATTTGAGTTAATGTGTTGATAATAGTCTGTAACACTATCAATTACCACATTTGGTTTTTGTGAAGTAGCAGCATTATCTAGATAAACTAAGTCGTATTTTCCAACTTTTTGGTTAAGTATTGGGAAATCGGCTCTAACCGAATTCACATCAAAAAACATTTCTTTCTTAGTTTCTATCATCTATAAATGCTTAAACAATTTGCCTTCAATTGCTTTTTGCAAGCGGTTTTTAATGTAATCTATCTCAATTTTGTCAACCACTTCATTCGCGAAAGCGTTTAACAAAAGTGCTTTTGCATCTTTTAACCCTAAACCTCTAGATCGAAGATAAAATAGTTGTTCTTCATCTAATTGACCTGTTGTTGCACCATGACTACATTTTACATCATCAGCAAAAATCTCTAATTGCGGCATAGTATCAATGGTAGCACTATCACCCAATAAAATATTGTTGTTGGTTTGGTATGCATTTGTTTGCTGAGCATCTTGTCTTACAATTACTCTACCACTAAAAACACCAGAGGACTTATCATCCATTATACCTTTATAAAGCTGGTTACTCTCACATCTTGGTACTTGATGATCTATCACCAAGTGGTTATCAACGTGTTGAATACCATCAATTACCCATACCCCATTCAATTCTGTATGTGCATTTTCTCCTTGAAGTTGAACATGAACATTATTTCGAACAAGACCACCGTTTAAAGTAACCGTAACTTGTTTGTAATTACTGTCTCTAGCTTGTCTAATCCAAGTGCTGTTAATTTTAACCGTGCTCTCTAAATCGTCTTGAACTTTGTAACCGTGTAAAAACGCGTTTTTACCTACTATGCAATCGTTTGCCGTATTTAAAAATACTCTGTAATCGTTTGCTTCTTTTTTACCTGACTCTTGGATAATTTTTACCGAAGAACTTTCTTCAAGTAGAAATAAGTTTCGAGTGTTAATTATTGTATTGCGCTTTTGATTAAAGGCAATGTTTTTAATTAGGACAGGCTTGGTAATATTTTGCCCTTTCTTAATGTGAATAAAAACTCCATCGCGAATAAAGGCAGTATTTAACGCTCTAAAAGCATCTTTATCAGGATTCTCAGCACTCAAGTTTTGCATTACTGCAGGATGTTCTTGAGTAATGCATTCAGCCAATGATCTTACTTCTAGGTTTTCACCAAAGTGCGAAAGCTCATTGATAAACTGTCCGTTGATTAAGATAATCTTGTGAACATCTTCTTCAATTTTTAGCTCAGTCTTTAAATGATCAATATCTTTTTGTTCAACCTTTTCAGGGGTTCCAAATTCAGATGATACTAAAGTGTTAAGACTTGTATACTTGTATTGTTCGTTCTTTTTAGTTGGTATACCTAGTTTAGAAAAGTCAGCTAATGCTTCTTTCCTAATAGAATGTATAGGTTTAGAACTTTGACCATTTAACTGCTTTTCCAAAGCGTCAAATTGATCAATAAAAACTTTTTTTAATATAATTTCTTTGCTCATATTAGGCTACTAGCTCTTCTTTAATCCAATCGTATCCTTTTTCTTCTAATTCTAAAGCAAGCGACTTATCGCCCGACTTTACAATTTTACCGTCCATTAATACATGAACAAAATCAGGAACTATATAATCTAATAAACGTTGATAGTGAGTAATCACTAACACTGCATTGTTTGCAGTCTTTAGTTTGTTTACCCCATCAGATACAATTCTAAGGGCATCAATATCTAAACCAGAATCGGTTTCATCAAGTATTGCCAATTTCGGATCTAGTAAAGCCATTTGAAGAATTTCATTTCGCTTCTTTTCTCCACCAGAGAACCCTTCGTTCATCGATCTTTTTAAGAAATCAGGCTTCATTTCAAGCATTGACATTTTTTCCTTAATCAGTTTTAATAATTCCGGAGAAGTTAAAGCGTCGTTACCTCTATGTTTTCTTACTTCATTAACTGAAGCTCTTAAAAAGTTAGAGATAGACACACCTGGTATTTCAACAGGGTATTGGAAAGCTAAAAATAGGCCTTCACGTGCACGTTCTTCCGGAGCTAGTTCTAATAAATCCACCCCATCAAACTCCACACTTCCTTGTGTAATACTATACTCTTCTCTTCCAGCTAAAACAGAAGCCATAGTGCTTTTACCTGCACCATTTGGTCCCATTATTGCATGAACTTCACCTGGATTGATACTTAAGTTAATTCCTTTTAGAATTTCCTTTTCCTCGATGCTTACTCTTAAATCTTTAATATTTAACATATTGTTTACTAATATTTTACTATGAATATTTTTTTAACCAACACTACCTTCTAAACTAATAGTTAGTAATTTTTGTGCTTCTACTGCAAATTCCATTGGAAGCTTGTTTAATACTTCTTTTGCATATCCATTTACAATAAGTGCAACTGCATCTTCTTCGCTTAGCCCACGTTGTTGGCAATAAAACATAATGTCTTCACCAATTTTTGAAGTTGTTGCCTCGTGCTCAATGTTGGCACTTGCATTTTTTGATTCGATGTAAGGGAAAGTATGTGCTCCACACTTATCTCCTATTAACAATGAATCGCACTGACTAAAATTCCTTGCGTTTGATGCTCTTCGGTTTATTTCAACCAAACCTCTATATGAATTGTGACTTCTTCCTGCTGAAATTCCTTTTGAAACGATTCTACTTTTGGTGTTTTTACCAAGGTGAATCATTTTTGTTCCAGTGTCAGCTTGTTGCATGTTTTTTGTAACGGCAACTGAATAAAATTCGCCAATTGAACCATCGCCTTTAAGAATTACACTTGGGTATTTCCAAGTAATAGCTGAACCAGTTTCTACTTGTGTCCACGATATTTTAGATCGATCACCAGCACAAATACCACGTTTAGTTACGAAGTTGTAAATACCACCTTTACCTTCTTTATCACCAGGATACCAGTTTTGAACAGTTGAATATTTTATTTCAGCATCTTCTTCGGCTACAAGCTCAACAATTGCCGCGTGTAACTGATTTTCATCACGCATTGGAGCAGTGCAACCTTCAAGGTAACTAACATAACTACCAGGCTCTGCAATAATCAATGTACGCTCAAACTGACCAGTATTGGCCATGTTAATTCTAAAGTAGGTACTTAATTCCATCGGACATCTTACTCCTTTTGGAATGTAAACAAACGACCCGTCACTAAATACAGCAGAATTTAAGGCTGCGTAATAGTTGTCTGTTTGTGGTACTACTTTTCCTAAATATTTTTTTATTAATTCTGGATGTTCTTGAACTGCATCAGAAATTGAGCAGAAAATAATTCCAAGCTCTCCTAGTTGTTCTTTGAAAGATGTAATAACCGACTCACTATCAACAACAGCATCAACAGCCATTCCTGAAAGTCGTTTTTGCTCATCAAGTGAAATACCTAATTTGTTGAATGTTTCAATCAACTCTGGATCTACTTCATCTAAACTTTTAGGAGCTTTTTTACGCTTTGAACCAGCGTAATAAATAATATCTTGAAAGTCAATTGGAGGATAATGAACATTTTGCCAATTAGGCGGAGTCATTTCTTTCCACTGCGCATATGCTTTTAATCTCCAATCAAGAAGCCATTGTGGCTCGTTCTTTTTTGCCGAAATAAAACGCACAGTATCCTCACTTAACCCCTTAGGTAGGGATTCTTGATCCAAATTTGACACAAAGCCGTATTTGTAATCACTTTCTGTAACTTCCTGTATTAGTTGCTCTTCTGATAGTTGTTCTTCTGAACTCATCTATTGTTTCTTCTAATCTCTTGTACAACCCAAAAACCTGTGAATTGTTCCTTAAAAAGCTAATTGATTTGAGGTCTTGCTAATCACCTGCAAAAATCGCAATTTTAAAGCTCAAATCCAACTTATCTGGAATGGTTTTAAATAAAATCTTTCACAAATGAAATCACAATTTCACAAATGCTGCGTTTAATGTCTATGAAAATATGTTCACTGGTCTTTTTATTACTACCATTGTATGCAATAGCACAGGATATTAGCGAATATCCAAAAGCTATTTACGAAGAAATTAATATGGTTAGATCTAATCCTCAATCATTCGTCGAAAAGTATGATTTACGAAAGCTAAAACGTATAAAAAAGAGCCCAGAACTTATTTGGGACGATAAATTGGCAAAAGTAGCGCAAGAAAAAGCTGAAGACATGGCAAAAAACGATTATTTCGATCATGTGGATCCAAAAAACAAGGGCCTGAATTACTATCTTTTTCTAGATGGTTACCCACTAACTGAAGAATATGAACGAACCGACAGGGCAAATAATGCAGAAAGTATCGTGGCTTCTACTCGAGGTCCAGAAGAGTTTGTAAAACTATTAATTGTAGACAAAGGCGTACCCGACAAAGGTCACCGTAAACACTTGCTTGGCTTAGATGATTTTAATGCAAAGCACACGCACATTGGGGTTGGTGTTAGTTATAATGCTGATGCAAAGTTTGGGTATTATTGTTCTATTTTGATTGTTCACAGGAAGTAGTTATTCAATTATAAACTCCCCATTTACATCCAAATACTTTTGAAAACCTATGATAATAGGAACGTCCCCATGATCTGCTTTTGAAATTCGAACTGCGATTTTTTACCTTTTGTGGCTTGCAAAACAGGCTCTCCATGTGTCTTTATTGAAAGAAAAACATCCTCTACGCCATGAATTCATAAGACGCTGAAACGGAAGTTAAAGGTATTGGAATTACGAGTCCTGAAAATTCGATTAACAGACCACCAAAACTTAAGCCTAGGTCTATTTCACCTTTTTCAATCGGTTTAACCACGCGAGAAACAGAGCAAGATTCAATGAAAATAGCCAAAGCGATTATAACAATATAAGTAAAGTAGGCCTCTCATTTATTGAACTTAAATTACAACATTTTGGTTGATGAAATTCCATTAATTGGTCAAATTGTTTCAATTTTAATTGATTATCACATTAAAATCACACTTTATTTTTCGTTCTGGTGATTGTAAAGGCTATTTTTGCAGAAAATTCATCCCAAAAGCATGCATAAATTTCTATTTACACTTCTAAGTGTAGTCCTTTTTTCATTTCAAATTAGTGCACAAACTGGTGAAGTTCGTGGTTATGTGTTTGATAACAGCACTGGAGAACCCATCATTTTTACGAATGTTTACTTACAGGGAACTACTCGCGGTGCAGCTACTGATGTAAATGGTTTTTATACCATTGCACAAGTACCAGAAGGCAATTATGTATTAATGAGTACTTCATTGGGATACGATACAATTAAAGTGGACATTGTTGTTGAGCCAAACAGAATTATATCCAAGAACTTAACATTAGACCCATCTTCAATTGAACTATTGGAAGTTGAAATAACATCAAGTAGAATTGAAGCCACAACTGAAGTTCAAGTATCCGTAACGAAAATAAAAGCAATCGATATTAAGAGAATTCCCACGGTTGGTGGCGAACCAGATTTAGCTCAATACTTACAAACTTTGCCAGGTGTTATTTTTACAGGTGACCAAGGTGGACAATTATATATAAGAGGTGGTTCACCAATTCAGAACAAAGTAATAATGGATGGAATGGTTATTTACAATCCTTTTCATTCAATTGGATTGTTTAGTGTATTTGAGACTGATATTATTAGAAATGTTGATGTTTATTCCGGTGGTTTTGGTGCTGAATATGGTGGGAGAATATCAGCAATAATGGATATAACCACAAGAGATGGGAATAAAAAACGATTTGCAGGTAAAGTTGGAATAAGTCCTTTTACTTCAAGCGTTTTGCTTGAAGCACCTTTAAAGAAATTTGATGGCTCTGGTGGAAGTTCCTCCTTTATTTTAAGTGCTAAAACAAGTTACCTGGAGCAAAGTGGACCTATTTTTTATCCAAACGTACAACCAGATAACGGTCTACCTTACAATTTCACAGATCTTTATGGAAAACTAAGTGTAAACAGTGATAATGGCAGTAAATTTAGTCTGTTTGGATTTGACTACAGCGATAGGGTTACCTTTGGTACTCCTGCTAATTACAAATGGGATGCTACTGGTTTCGGAACCAATTTCGTTGTAATTCCTGCTGCTTCTGCAGTTCTTATAAATGGTAATTTTGCCTACTCTTCTTACAAAAGTGAAATTGAAGAAGCTTCTAGTACTCCTCGTTTTAGTGAGATTAATGGGTTTAACTCAGGATTAGATTTTACTTACTTTATAGGTGATGATGAATTAAAGTATGGTTTAGAATTACTTGGATTTAAAACAAATTTTGAGTTTTCGAACGCAGTAGGCGAAGTAATCAAGCAAGAGCAATTCACAACAGAACTTGCCTTCTTTTTCACTTATAGAATTACAGCAAACAGATTAATATTAGAGCCAGGAATTAGAGCACACTACTATGCATCACTAAGTGAACTATCGCCAGAACCACGTATTGGTGGTAAATTCTTAATCTCAGACAGGTTGAGATTTAAATTCGCAAGTGGGTTGTATTCTCAGAACTTAATTAGTGCCACTTCTGATAGAGATGTTGTAAACTTGTTTTATGGATTTTTAAGCAGTCCAGATGGGTTACAAAACAGCTTTAATGGCGAACCAGTATCAAGTAGTCTACAAAAATCAAGGCATTTAGTAACTGGTTTTGAATTTGACTTAACTAGCAGAATCACTGTTAACATTGAAGGGTACTTAAAAGACTTTAATCAGTTAATTTCTATTAATAGAGATAAGATTTTTGATGATAATAAAGAAAATCAAGACAAGCCTGAGTATTTAAGAACCGACTTTATTATTGAAGAAGGTTTAGCAAAAGGGGTTGATTTTAATCTTAAGTACGATTACAAAAGATTCTATTTTTGGTTTGTGTATTCATTGGGTAAGGTTGAAAAATTTGACGGCTTAAGAACCTATAACCCTCATTACGATAGGCGACATAATGTTAACCTTGTAAGTTCATATACTTTCGGTTCTCAGTTAGATTGGGAATTAAATGCAAGATTTAACTTAGGTACTGGGTTTCCATTCACTCAAAACCAAGGTTTCTTCGAAGAATTTAACTTTGGTTCGGGTGGCATAAACACTAATTACACAAGTGGTAACGGTGAATTAGGAGTTATTTTTGCTGATTTAAATGGTGGTAGACTTCCTATTTATCATAGACTTGATGTTAGTTTAAAGAAATCATTTACGTTTAATAGAAACACTAAATTAGATGCAGTAGCAAGTGTGACTAATGCATACAATAGAGAGAATGTTTTCTTCTTCGATAGAATCAATTTCGAGAGAGTAAATCAATTGCCTTTACTACCAAGTATAGGTATTACCATGAAATTCTAACGAAATATATAGTTGATTTTCAAACACTTAAATTCTTAATTAGAATTATTCTAAATAATAATTGCAAATGCGATCGAATGTTTTTACTTTTGTATCAACAACAAAAAAACTATGTTCGTAGCAATAAATTATATTACTTGTAAGGACCATTACAAGCCAAAATTTGAGTCAATGTTTAAAACTAGAAAAGGTGCTATTGATCTTATGCCTGGCTTCAAAAACATGAACGTTTTAAAACCAAATGCTGAAGATGATTCTTATCTAATAGTAAGTTATTGGGATACTGAAGAACAATTTAAAACGTGGACCAAATCTGAGGCATTTTTAGAAGGTCACAAACGAGGATTCCAAGATTTGAAAGAAGCGGCTGAACGAGGTGAAGAAGCACCAATGAAATCTTCATTTAAAACCTATGAAGTAATTGCTAATTAATGAAGAAAGAAGAAAATACATCCAGAATAGACTCCAAATGGTCGCTTAAAGGTATTTTAAAGCGCTTTGGTGTTGCTGGATTCTTATTTTTCTTAATAAAAGGGCTAATCTGGCTAGCTATTTTCGCCATTGGCTGGATTTGGGGACCCGAAGCAATTGATGCAATTAAAGGCTTTTTCTCAAATGTATTTTCTTAATTTTTCGTAGAAGTAAAATCAAAATTTAGCTTTGCAACTCTACAAGTTGTAAGATGCTATTCAATTCAATAGAGTTTGCCCTGTTTTTACCACTAGTTTTTTGCCTTTATTGGCTATTAAACAAGAAAAATATTCGTGCGCAAAACATTTTACTTCTTGGTGCCAGTTACTTTTTCTATGGCTGGTGGGATTGGCGTTTTCTAATTCTAATTGTTATTAGTTCAGTACTAGATTATGGCATTGGACTCGCATTAAAAACAAGCACCAACGAAAGTAAAAGAAAAGCCCTATTAGGACTAAGTATTGCCGTTAATCTTGGATTTCTTGGCTTTTTCAAGTATTTCAATTTCTTTAGTCAGAGTTTTGCTGATGCCTATACCCTACTTGGTACAAGTTTCAATCCCCTTCAATTAAACATTATTTTACCTGTTGGAATTAGCTTCTACACCTTTCAAACCTTAAGCTATACCATTGACGTATACCGGAAAAAGCTTGAGCCCACAAGCGACCTTATTGCGTTTTTTACTTATGTTAGCTTCTTCCCTCAACTAGTTGCAGGTCCAATAGAACGTGCTACAAATCTTTTACCTCAGTTTAAAAAGGAACGCACCTTTAGCTTTGCCCAAAGTACTGATGGCTTAAGGCAAATTCTTTGGGGCTTATTTAAAAAAATAGTTATAGCGGATAATTGCGCAGTTTATGTAACTGATGTTTTTGCAAATTATGCAGAGTACCAATCGGCAACCCTAATGCTTGCAGCGGTACTTTTTGCCTTTCAAATTTATTGCGACTTTAGTGGGTATTCAGACATTGCAATTGGAACTGCTCGTTTATTTGGTTTTAATCTGATGCGAAACTTTGCTTTTCCTTATTTCTCACGCGATATAGCTGAATTCTGGCGACGCTGGCATATTTCACTCTCTACTTGGTTCCGAGACTACCTTTACATACCTATAGGCGGCAGCAGAGGCTCTAAATTGAGCCAACTTCGAAATGTGTTTATCATATTTTTGGTAAGTGGGTTTTGGCATGGTGCAAACTGGACATTCTTAGCTTGGGGCTTTATAAATGCCTGTTTATTTATTCCTTTATTGTTGCTAAATCTAAATCGGAATAATCTAGAACATGCTGGAAAATGGAAGTACTTCCCCTCGCCTCTTGAGCTTGGTCAAATAATTCTAACTTTCTCATTTACTTGCTTAGCATGGATATTTTTTAGAAGTGAAAGCATTGCAAGCGCATTTGAATACATAGCCAGAATATTTACTACTCAACTTACGCAGCCTGCTCATTATCCAGCAAGTATAATTAATTTAACTATTGGACTAATTATAGTGGAATGGGTGCAACGTAAAACACAACATGGACTAGATTTCTCGACCCGAAATATCCCTCTTGCTTTACGTTATTCTATTTATTTGATATTGGTTTTTGCAATCTATTTCCTAGGGAATTTCTCATCGAATTATGAATTTATTTATTTCCAGTTTTGATATGAAAAAATTCATTCTGCATAGCGCCACTTTTGTGATAATTTATGTTATTATCAATAGCTTATGCTTTTATTTTATTGCCTACCCCCTGCTTTATAAAGACTATTTTCAACTTGTAGATGAGACTCAATTCTCGAGCATTTTATTATCAGATTCGCACGGAAAAGCATTGGGTAAAAATGCTATTGAAAAATATCAAATATCTAATTTATCATACGGTAGTGATAGCTATTGGGACATGTACCACAAACTTGTTTATTTAAACAGAATTGGACAAGTTGACACAGTTATTTTAACTCTTGACAACCACAATCTTTCGCCTTACCGAGAGAATCTTAATAATTTAAGTAGATCAATTGCTCTTGTTGAATTCAAAGAGATGGACTCTTCTTTGGAACTATCGTATTTCGACTTCTTTAGAGAAAGTGTTCTAGGTTTTTGGTTACCATTAACCAATACAGCTAATAGTGAACTTTTTCAGAAATATTTTATTAAAGAATTCAAAAAGTATAGTAAAAAGAATGAGTCTAAGGCTGATAATAAGCCAAAGAAAAAAACAAAGAGAAAAACTTGGGCAGATTTAAGAGAAGATCAACGTATTGGAAGAACTAAGTATCGAACAGATGACCAATTTCCAGAAGGTGCAAAAAAGTCGGAAGTATTGACAAAGTCATTGCTAAATATTATAGAATACTGCGAGGCTAATTCAATGACCCTTATCGGATTAAAATTTCCAATAACACAGCACTTAATTGATGGCATGGACGGTCAAAATTTTAACTCTGACAGCATCTTTTACGCTAAAAAACTACGAATTATCGACTTTCAAAGCCTTTACGGTGATAGAAATGAACTTTTTGGAGACCAAGATCACTTAAATAAGCAAGGAAGTTTATTGTTTTGCGACACATTAGTAAAAGCAATTCGAACAGTTAATTGAAGTAGTTAGGACTTCGTTTGCTAAGTTTTAAGTCTTGTAAAACAGAAGCTTTAACTTTTAAGTTTATTAGATAAAACGTTCTAACACCAATTGGGTTCCACTGAATGCTTAAGTCCCAGCAATGTAAATCTCGATAAATTGATAGGCTGGTAGCAGTTATCTCTCTATCTTCTAAATCGTAACCTGAGCTAAATCCAACCTTCCACTTTTCAGTTACATTAATATCTCCATTAAAACGCAAACTCTTAGTGTAGTTTGGTTTTTCAAAACCGGGCTTTGAGTAAGTAAGGTTAAAGTTCACTCCTAATGACCATGGAATGTTAAAATCAACATATTGCGAAGGGTCTTGAATATAGTATTGCAGAGCTGGATCAATAGCCATTTCGGGCGAAATTGTTCGCTTTAATATCTCAGGATTCAAATTACCGCCAATAGCTACACTTGCTGAGGTTAATCTCCCTACTCTTTGGTCTTTAATATATTGATATTCATTTATTTTGATGGCATTTCCATTAGTATCAGCAATAATTTGGTAGGGGTCAATTCCTCCATTAAAGTTCACCCTAATCTTTTCAAATAAGGTGGTATTTCCACTTATACTTATGGTAGAAAGGTTTAATGAATCTGCAGCAAGATTATAACGAGCACTTCCATTTAAACTATTGAAAATTGGAATCTTTTTAAATCCGGTAACTGTATCTTTTTTCGAGCGTACTTTCATTTCAATATTGTTTCCCAAATTCACCCCCACATTTTGTTGTTTTCGTGATGATGGAGTTCCAAAAATTCCGCCTTCGTGAATGCTGTAAGTTTGAATGGTACCCAACGAATCAGATTGTACGGTTTTAAAGTAGTTATAATCACTAGTGCTGTAATCTGGAGTAACAGAATAACTAAAAGTTGGTTGAAATACATGACGAATTGCACTAACTCCTAAGGCATTTACCTTTAAGAAACCATAAAGCTGAGTACTTAAATTAGTACCAAAATTTACTGAACCATACCGAGTAAAGCCATTGATGGTGTCGTTTACTACTTGGTTTAAACCAGCATCAAAACTTTTGTTAATTTCCTTGAAATACCAAACATCTCTGTAAGTAATGTTTGGTGTTAGTTTAGCGTACTTGAAAACAGTTATTGGTAAAGAAACTGGAATTGAATGACTCACCCCGTTTTTCAATAATCCTTTAGCTTCAGGAGTAAATAATATTGAATCGGAAGTTGAAATGGTATTTTGAGCGTTTAAAGTATAGTTTACACCCAATTTCTCATAAAAAGCAGCCTTTCCAACCCTGTTTTTATTTTCTAAGGGGTTAATCCGAGACATTGTAGTCACAAACTGTGGTAGGGTTACATTTACTGTCTTGTTTACTAAATTTTGGTTATGAGCCCCAGAAATGGACATAGAAAATGGGCTATTTCTGAACGACTTTGTATAGCTAATGGAAGAACTCAATTGGTTACTTAAATTTTGATTTATATCGTAGGAAAAGTTTCTTAAATAGCTACTTGAACCAGCGTTCACATTAGCAGAAAAGGTGCTTCCAGGATTGGCTTTTGCATCTTGAGCATGTCTCCATCTTATTCTAAAATTTTCCACCACATTATATCCACCAAGTGGTTCTAATTCACGCACTCCATTTCGAATTATCCCGTAGTCAAAGCCTAAATTGCCGTTGTATTTATAGCGTTTACGATATCTAATATTTGAATTACTATTGAAACTACCATTAGTATAAATATCACTTTGAATTGCAGCATCAAAGAAGTCGTTTGATCCCCAATAAAATCCTAAACCAGATAGAAAAAATCCTTGACTCTGACTAGTTCCATAAGAAGGGATAATAATACCAGATTTTCTTCCAGTTGAGTTTGGAAAAAACCCAAAAGGAACAACTAAAGGTAAAGGCACATCCTCAATTACTAAAAATGCTGGACCACTAACAATCTGTTTCTCTGTTATTTTGGCTTTATTGATTCCTATATAGAAATGAGGGTGATCTAAATTACATGTGGTGTACTTGTTTTTATACCCATAAATTATGTCCTTTTTCCCCTCTTCACGAACAACTTTAACTGCTTCCCCCAACAAGTAACCTTCTCCCTGTTCGGTGTAGACTTCTTTTATTTTACCCTTGTTAGTTTTAAAGTTATAAGTCATTGACTCACTTTTATAACTATCCTTCCCCTGAGTAAAAATAGGCTTACCTTTTGCTTTCCCGGTGCTATCAGTTACCCCACTGGCATAAATAATCATGTTTTCTTGGTCAACTTTTATGAACTCAGCAATCAATTTTATATCCTCGTAAGTTACTTCAGCATCCCCATATAGGTAAGCTTCTTTAAGGTCCATGCTATAGCGAATACTGTCTTTTGCCTTGTAATTGATTTTAGAAGTTAAAGCTGATTTAGATTTTGGAATAATAATCGTATCGCTTTTTGTACTATCCTTAAGGCTTAATGCGTTTTTAGAACTATCAACAGTTGTGGAAAGAGAGTCTGAAATAAAACCTTGTTCTGTTTGAGGTATCTGAATAGAATAGACAGATTTGCATATAAATAGCAATGCTATAAACAATAACGTGGGAAGACCCTTATTAGATATGGTAAGTTGATATTTCAATTATTCTACTGAACGTAGTATTTTTGCAACGTTAAGCATTGAGATTTATTTGGCAAAATTAAAAATAAGAACAGTGAAGAAGTATTTAATTACAGTTAAAATTTTTCTTATTGCAGCAATATGCTGTATTGCTAATGGTATAGAGCCTCCTAGCGCTGAAGAAACAGTACAAACAATTGTAATTGATGCTGGCCATGGCGGACATGATGGCGGAAATATAGGAACAGGAACTTCTAAACTTGTTGAAAAAGACATTGCCTTAAATGTATCACTTCAACTTGGTAAATACCTAGAAGATAACTTAGAAGATGTAAATGTTGTTTACACGCGTAAGAAAGATGAGTTTATAAAATTGGTGAATAGAGCCAAAGTGGCCAATGTTTCTCAAGCCGATTTATTTATCTCAATTCATTGTAATGCAGCAGAAAACACGGATGCAAGAGGAACCGAAACATTTACAATGGGACTTCATCGAACACAGAAAAATTTAGAAGTTGCAAAGCGTGAAAACTCAGTAATTTTACTTGAAGATGACTACGAAGCAAATTACGATGGCTTTGATCCAAATTCACCAGAAGCATATATCATCTTTTCTATGTTTCAAAATGCGTACCTTGAGCGCAGTTTAAATCTTGCTTCAAAAGTTGAGAATCAATTTGAAAAACGCGTACAACGTAAAAGTCGTGGTGTAAAACAAGCTGGTTTTTTAGTATTGTACCAAACTTCAATGCCTAGCGTTTTAGTCGAAATTGGTTTTTTAACGAACAAGTCGGATGAAAACTTTTTAAATACAGAACAGGGCCAAGCATATATGGCTTCTGCAATTTACAGAGCTGTTAAAGAATATAAATTCGAATTGGAAGGTAAAGATCTCAATTCATCAAATTAAAAAAATATTGAAAATCTCTAAGGAAGCCAAAGTTGGCATATTTGCTACCATTGCTGCTGCTGTTTTTATAGGCGGCTTTAGCTATTTAAATGGTAAGAATGTTTTTAATACAGACAAGAAATTCTATGCTAATTATGATAGAATAGATGGGCTTGCTATTTCAAATCCCGTATTAGTAAATGGGTTTCAAGTAGGTAGAGTGAGTGATATTGATATAAACCCAGGAGGTTCACTTTTGGTTGAAATTTTGGTT
The DNA here is from genome assembly GCA_047632595.1 of Sphingobacteriales bacterium. Classification (GTDB taxonomy): domain Bacteria; phylum Bacteroidota; class Bacteroidia; order Sphingobacteriales; family Sphingobacteriaceae; genus JBLIDK01. The sequence goes on along the minus strand of JBLIDK010000004.1, from coordinate 36,006 downwards.
AAAGGAAATGTACCCGTTCCTTTAAATGCTACGGCCAAAATTATGAGCAGCGATTTAATGGGTTCCAAAGCAATTTCGTTGGTGTTTGACCCTGAAGTAAGTGCTCTTGCTAGTTCTGGTGATACACTCCCAAGTATTATTGAGATGAGTTTGTCGGAATCGGTAAACTTACAAGTGTTACCAATAAAAAATAAAGCGGAAAAAATGTTGGGAACAATGGATTCTGTTTTAGCATCTATTAATTACGTTATTAGTCCATCTTTTGCCAAAAACGTTGAAAAAAGTTTTAAAAGCCTGAATGCTGTAGTGGAAAATCTAGAAAGCACTTCATCGAACTTAGATTCTTTTGTAACCTCTGAAACTGGTCAATTACAAACTATTATCAGCAATCTTAAAAGCATTACCACTAGTATTGAAAGCAAGAATAAAGAGATAGCCAGTATGATTGGAAATCTTGAGCAAATTACTGATGAAGTAGCAAAAGCTGATATTAAGAACATCCTTGATAAGGCAAACACCTCGGTAGATAAGTTTAGCACTCTAATGACTAAAATTGAAAATGGTGAAGGTAGTGTTGGAGCATTACTAAACGACAAAGACTTATATAACAATCTTCGTCAAGCTTCATTAGACCTTGACTTATTGCTTGTGGATATTCAAAAGAATCCTAAGCGTTATGTTGGGTTCTCGTTGATTGGTAAGAAGTAGAATAGTCTAAAGTCCAAAGCATTCAAAAAATCGTCAATAAAAACCTGGTCATGCTGTGTGGTTTTAAACGAGGTACGAGTGGAAAAGTGTATCGAAGCACAGGTTTTTGCCATTAAATCAAACAAATAGCATATTGTCAAGTAGCCTCTTTTTTAACACAAAAGAAATAGTGTTTTAGTTCTCAGTGATTAATAATTAACACAAATTCACGAGAATGGACAGTTTTAAGACTAAGAACTATATAAATAAAAATTCAGTCACCTTGAGTGTCCTGACAGAGCAGCTGAAAGCTGTAATCGTCAGGATGTATCGAAGGGCTTAATTTTTTGAATAACTTTTTAGCTTGTATCTTGCTGCCTATAGCTCGCAGCTTATCATTTAAACCTCCGCCAACATCTTATCAATACTACCAGTTGCTACAGCATGATAATTTGGACGAGCCATTTTGTAAATCTCTTTCGCCATATCAACCTTACCCGTTTCAATCATTGCGCCATATAACGGAGTTAAGAATTTACGGCGACCAACAGAAACTAGGAACTCTTCTAAACGGTCGTAAGCCGGGCTGTAGTTGCTTCGAATTGATTTTTCTAGCCATACGCAGGCTATCTCACAATTACCCGATTGAGTGAGCTTATATGTAACATCCAAAGAAGTCATTTGATCTTCTGACATATCATTTGGTAATGATCTTAAAAAACGTAACCATTCATGCGTTGACCAATTCTCAGTATTTAAATTTTTCGTAGAGTTTTCTTTTAAGAAAATAGCCACTTGCTTATCTACCTCATTGAATCGTTCAGATGTTAATTCAGGGAAATCACTCGGCAAACCTGGGCTAAAAATCCATGCATCAAGAGCAATTTCCTTTTCTAATTCTTTGTCTCCTTTTATTAATTCAGACTTCAAATGAGCAATAAACTTATCCGTAGTCATGGTTTTAAATGAATATTTTGTGAAATAATCCTTCAAAAAGGCATCAAAACGTTCTCTTCCTACCGCTTTCTCAACGTTTACTAAGAAAAAATTACCCTTCTCATAAGCTATATCAGTTAAACCTTCATCAGGATCTCTACCTTCTAAATGCAGTTTTAGTTTTGTATCAGGGTTTTCAGCACCCATCGCTTCAATGCTTTCTTTTAAATCTTGAGCACCTAATAAAGCAAGCATTTCAGAATAACTCTCGCCATTCACTGCTTCCATAATTCTACGCTCAAAATAAACCGTAAAGCCTTCGTTTAACCAAAAGTCATCCCAAGTAGCATTCGTTACTAGATTTCCAGACCAGCTATGCGCTAATTCGTGTGCAATTAACGAAGTTAATGAGCGATCTCCTGCTAAAATAGTTGGGGTCGCAAAAGTTAATCTTGGATTTTCCATTCCACCAAAAGGGAAACTTGGAGGCAATACGATTACATCATAACGGTCCCATTTGTATGGTCCGTAAAGTGCTTCCGCAGATACTAACATCTCATCCATATTATCAAATTCATAAACCGAAGCCTCTAACATTGATGGTTCAGCATAAACCCCACATCTATCTCCTACTCCCTTAAATTCTAAGTCGCCAACGGCAAGCGCCATTAAGTACGACGGTATTGGCTGAGTCATTTCAAACTCATAAACTCCATTTACCGTTCTTTCTGTTGGGTTGGTAGCACTCATAACTGCCATTAGTTGCTTAGGAACTTGAACCTTTGCGGAATAAGTAAAACGTATCCCCGGACTGTCTTGAATTGGAATCCATGTTCTAGCTAAAATAGCTTGACTTTGAGTGAATAAAAACGGTTGTTCCTTTCCAGCGGTTTGAATTGGGTCTAACCACATTAAAGCAGCTGCATTATTACTTGTAGTATAGTAAACAATAACTTCTTTTGTTTGATCGGTAATATCAATGAATAATGCTTGACCTAAAACTGCATCATTTACTCCAAGTTCAAACTGAGTAGGTGCTTCTTCTTTTCCTAAAACAACTTTTTCAATGTTTATATTTTTTGCATCTAAAACCAATTTAGTAGCTCCTTTTTTAGCTTCAATGGTATAGGTAGCTTTTCCAGTTAAAATTTTAGTTTGAAAGTCAACCAATAAATTTAGGTCGAGGTGTTTCACTTTAGCAACCTCTGGTTGCGCATAAGAATGTGGATCTGCGATCATTGTATTATTTTCTGATTCTTTAACGTTTTCGGTACAAGCACTTACTAATAATAGCAATGCAAAAGATAATGTAATTAGTTTCATGTTGAATATTAATTTAAAAACTTGAAAGTAGTACTTCTTTTGCAACAATACCAAGTAAATCTTTACGTTTCAATAAAATCGTTGCTAAATTGCACATCTATTCCTAATTCATGAAAGGACTTAAACGACTATTCATTTTTATTGCATTATTCTCATTTATAGCGAATTCAAGCGCTCAAATTGGCGGAACTGGCTCTTATAAGTTTTTAGACCTTCCTCCATCTGCTCGAGTAGCAGCCTTAGGTGGACACTTTATTACCATTAAAGATGATGATTTGGGTATGGCCTATCAAAATCCAGCTTTACTGAATAAAAGAATGGAGAATGCAGTAACTGTAAATGCAGTAACACTCCCAGCGGGTATTAAATATGGTTACTTTTCTCATGCACGTAACATCAATAAAATTGGACTTTTAAATTTTGGATTACAATACGTTAATTACGGCAGTTTTGAGGAAACAACAGAAACTGGCCAATTAACTGGTGAAACTTTTAATGCCTCAGATTTGGCATTAACTATTGGGTACTCCAAAAAGTACCTGAAAAAGTTTTCTTATGGCGGAAATGTAAAAGTTTTGAATTCGAGCTATGAGCAGTATAACTCATGGGTATTGGTTGCAGACATAGGTGGGTCCTATTCTGACTCAGCTAGTGGTTTTTCTGCAGCTTCAGTAATTAAGAATGTAGGATTCCCGTTAAATACGTTCCGAGGGGGTTCTGTAGAATTTCCTATTGCAGATTTTCAAGCGAGTGTAAGTCAAAAGTTAAAGTATGCTCCATTTAGGTTTTCATTAACCTACAGACATATTGAGCAATTTGATATAATTTTTATAGATCCAAACGAACGTGCAGAAATTGATTTTGCTACAGGCGAAGAAATTGACAATTCTCCTTCATTAACAGATAAAATAGGTCAACATTTAGTTTTGGGAAGTGAGATATTGTTTAGTGAAAATTTTCACATTCGCGTTGGGTACAATCACCAACGAAGAACTGAATTACAAGTTAGTGAAAAAGCGGGAGCAACAGGCTTTTCCTTTGGTTTTGGCATGAAAGTGAAGCGCTTTAACATCAACTACGCCAATGCTCGATACCATTTAGCAGGAGCTAGTAATCACTTTAGTATTGCTTTTAATCTTAAAGATTTTTCTTAAAACTATTGCTCTACCCAATAGTAGGCTTTATATATTCGCACAGTGAAACCAATAATTATAGCTATAGATGGCCACTCTTCATGTGGTAAAAGCACCGTTGCAAAAGAACTAGCAAAGCGCTTTAACCTTAAGTACCTAGATACAGGAGCTATGTTTCGTGCTGTTTGTCTCTATTTCATTCAAAAAAAGGTAAATCTTAATAATAAGTTACAAGTAATATCTGCTTTAGCCGATATTGAATTAACTTTTAAAACGGTCAATCAACAACAACATATTTATTTAAATAGTGAGGATGTTGAAGAAGAAATACGACTACCACATATATCCGATAAGGTAAGTGAAGTAAGTACCATTGCCGAGGTTCGTAGCTTATTGCTAGCCTTACAACGTAAAATTGCTTCAAAAGAATCTTCCATATTAGATGGAAGAGATATTGGCACTGTTGTCTTTCCCAATGCCGATTTAAAGATCTTTATGACAGCCGAACCTAAAATTCGCGCCCAGCGTAGGTTAGAAGAATTACAGGCTAAAAATGTTGCAATAACATTAGAAGAAGTATTAGAGAACTTAACTAAGCGAGACAAAATTGATTCAGAACGAAAAATTAGTCCGTTAAAACAAGCTGAAGACGCCTTTGTATTAGACAATAGTTACCTAAATAGGGATGAGCAATTTGCGATTTTGGAGGATAAAATAACATCTCTCTCAAAAAGTGATTCTTTTTAGGAACTTACTCAATTTATCCCTACCTTTGCCCTCCAATTTCCACGAAAGGGGGACCAAATGAATGTCTGAAGAAACAAAAAAAACATCTCCAGCGGCCAAAGATAAGGCAGCCGAGACCAAAAAAACCGCCACTACAGCTAAAGGCGAGACAAAAAAAGCTACTACAAAAAAACCCACAACTGCAAAAAAGGCAGATGAGGTAAAAGAGGAAACGGCTAAAAAGCCTACTACCGCTGCAAAAACAGCTACGCCGGCAAAAAAGGTACCAGCTAAAAAAGCAGAAGAAACCACCGCTAAGAAACCTACTACAGTTAAAAAAGAAACTGCTCCCAAAAAGGAGAAGGCAAAACCTGCTGCTGCTGAAAAAGCGCCAAAAGAAGAAGCTAAAGTAGAAGAAGCACCTGTTGTTGAAGCAGTTGTTGAAGAAAAAGCACCGGTTGAAAAAGTTAAAGAAGTTGTTGCTCCTGTTGCTAAAACAGAAAACGAACTTTTAACTTTTATCACGCCAAAAGATGATTTCGATTGGAGTGCAGATAGTGAAAACTTTGGTGAGTACACTGAAGCAGAAGAAAAGGAATTAGAGGAACTATATAGTGGTACTATTACTGTTGTTGAAAGAAACGACATTGTAAAAGGTACTGTTGTAACTATAGGATCTAAAGACGTTGTGTTAAACATCGGCTTTAAATCTGACGGTTTAGTTGCTGTTAACGAATTCCGCGATATGCCGGACATCAAAATTGGTGACGAAATCGAGGTTTTTGTTGAAGAAAGAGAAGATGCACAAGGTGCACTTGTTTTATCAAGAAAAAGAGCGAAAGTTCAAAGATCTTGGGATACTATTAATTCAGCTCTTGAAGAAGATTTAATCATCGAAGGAACTGTTAAGAGTAGAACTAAAGGTGGACTTATTGTTGATATCAATGGTGTAGAAGCATTCTTACCAGGATCTCAAATTGACATTAAGCCAATTCGTGACTACGATGCATATGTTGGAAAACGTATGGAATACAAGGTTGTGAAAATTAACCACGAGTTCAAAAACGTTGTTGTTTCTCATAAAGTTCTAATTGAAGACGATTTAGAGAGTCAAAAACAAGAAATTATTTCGAAACTTGAGAAAGGTCAAATATTAGAAGGTGTTGTTAAAAACATTACTGACTTCGGTGTATTCATCGATTTAGGTGGAGTTGATGGACTTCTTCACATTACTGATATTTCTTGGGGACGTATCGATCATCCATCAGAAATATTAGAATTAGATCAAACAATTAACGTTGTTGTTCTTGATTTTGATGATGGTAAGAAACGTATCGCATTAGGATTAAAACAATTGAATGAACACCCTTGGTCAGCGCTTGAAGAAAGCATTGTAGAAGGTTCAAAAGTAAAAGGTAAGGTTGTAAACATTGCTGATTACGGTGCATTCATTGAATTACTACCAGGAGTTGAAGGTTTAATTCACGTAAGTGAAATGAGCTGGAGTTCTCACTTAAGAAGTCCTGATGAATTCTTAAAATTAGGTTCAGAAATTGATGCAGTTGTTTTAACTATCGACCGTGAAGACCGTAAAATGTCTCTAGGTATGAAACAACTTACTGATGATCCTTGGGAAGGTATCGAAGAGAGATTCCCACTTGAAAGTAAGCACAGTGCTAAGGTTAAGAACATGACTAACTTTGGTGTTTTTGTTGAAATCGAAGAAGGTATCGATGGTTTAGTTCACATTTCGGACTTATCATGGACTAAGAAAATCAATCATCCGAAGGAATTCTGTAAGATTGATGACAAAATGGACGTAGTTGTTCTTGAAGTAGATAAAGAGAACAGAAGACTAAGTTTAGGTCACAAACAAATTGAAGAGAACCCTTGGGATACATTTGAAACTATCTTCTATGTTGGTTCAACTCACGAAGGAACAGTAATTAAAGCAGTTGATAAAGGTGCTCAAATTGGACTTCCTTATGGTGTTGAAGCATTTGCTCCTAACAAGCATCTTGTTAAAGTAGATGGTTCTAAAGTTGAAGTGAACGAGAAGTTAGAATTCAAAGTAATTGAATTTAACAAGGACGCTAAGCGTATTGTAGCATCGCATGCAAGAATTCACGAAGAAGTGAAGGAAGCAGAAGTTGCTAAAGAACGTAGCGATAAGCGTGTAGCTCACAAAGCGGTTAACCGTGGAATGAAGAAAGTAAACGACAATTCTGAAAAAACCACTCTTGGTGATTTAGATGTTCTTTCTGCGCTAAAAGCGAATATGGAAAAAGAAGAAAAAGGCGGAGCTAAAAAACCTTCTAAAAAAGAAGATAAAGACTCTTAATTTTTATTCCAATAACTTTAAGAACCCCGTGCGAGAAATCGTTACGGGGTTTTTTGTTACTACAATGTTCACTTATTTAAACACAAAGCACGCAAAGGTTGCACTGAGTTACACAAAGAGTAACTATAAAGATAAAATTAGCAGTTTAGTACTTTAAACGTCATTTCCCTTAGCAAATCACCACTCGAAGTATTCGCATTTTCATACCCATTATTCCTAGCATTATAGGTATACAGTAAATCATACACTTTAGAAATTCGTTCTAAGTTGTAATGTTTCATCGCCGTTAAATATTCTCCTGCAAAAAATGGCGGTATACCAATTACACGTGCTATACCAGCCGAAGATTTATCTGGACTATAGTGTGCTAGCATTATCTTAGAAAAGTAACTGTTCATCGCTCCTAGTATCATTAAAAACGGATTGGCTTTCTCATGCTTCACCATGTAATCAACAATTTGGTATACTTTCACTTTATCGCGTAAGCCAATTGCTTTGTTTAACTCAAAAACATTATAGTCTTTACTGATGCCAATGTTCTTTTCAACGGTCTGAGCTGTGATATCCTCGCCTTCGTTTAAAGAAATGATCAATTTATCCAGTTCGTTTGAAACTACGCTTAGCTTGTTTCCTAAGCACTCCGACATTAACTGAGAAACCTGCGGCTGTATTTTGAATCCCTTGTTTTGGATGTAGTTGGTGATCCAAGCGCTTACTTTTTCTTCTTTAATTCGGTCTAAAGTGACTAAAACACCATTTTTGGCGACTATTTTACCTGTTTTCTTCCTTCCATCAAGCTTTTTCTCTTTGTAGCAGATACATAAAATGGTTTGTGGTTGTGGATTTTCAAAGTAGGATTCGAATTTCTCGATGCCTTTTAGTCGTTGTGCTTCTTTCACAATGATTACTTGGTACTCGCTCATCATTGGAAAACGCTTAGCGGAGTTTATAATAGACTGCACGTCGCTGTCTTCTCCGTAGAATATGCTTTGATTAAAGCCTCGTTCTGCCTCGTTTAGAATGTTGTCTTCAATGTAATCACTTATTTGGTCTATGAAGTAGGTCTCCTCCCCTTGCAAAAAATAAATTGGCTTGTACTTTTTGGCTTTTAATTCTTTTAAAACAACATCTGCTGACATGGTTCAAATTTGATAAAATTATAAGGTAGTTTCTAATTTAGATTTCAACAAATTAAAATAAAACCACAAAGTCATTAAGGACACAAAGACTTTTAACTAATGTTTATACTATAACTAACTTTTCAAATTTTTCTATACATCACAATCGCTCGTGCCGCGAGGGCAATTACTTTTTGTCTTAAAACAAAAAGTAATCAAAAAATTCAAGGCTGCTTAAATTTTTGAAGTTCTTCTACGCTTCATTCCACTCTCTAAACATAAGCTATGGTTCACTCAGTTAATTTAATCAACTTATGCAACAAATAATCATACTTTGCTCTTTTGGCACTTTTTCTAGTTCAAATATTTAGAGCCTTCGGGCGTTACATTCCGCTAGAATAACTAACAAAAATTTAAAAGGCCGATTTTGTGTCGAATCTCTATGACTGGTTTATTTTTCTTTAATGAATTCAATCTCAGTCAGACTAAGGCTGCCTAATATTACTCTTTCACAAACCCTTTAGTGGTACTTCCACTTTCTCCTATCACCTCAAGAAAATAGTGCCCAGATTTCAGTTCACTTACATCAATATTGTAATCTAGGTTTTTGGAGTTCAGACCAGAACTAACCAATCTACCATCTATGGTTCTGATTTTCCAACTAAAGTGTTGAGATTCTTCTGATAGCTTTATAGTAAGTACCTCTTTAACAGGATTTGGAAAAATCTCAAAATCTAATTTGTTACGATTCTCCACAGAATTGCTTTCAAATACCTCAAATGAAATAAAATCATAAGTTGAATCATTTTCAACTTGATAATGAGTAAATAATGTCAAATTATAAATCCCTTTTTTTGTTATTTCAAGTAAAATTGAATCAGTTCTATAAGAGATTGACGTAGCATTACCAGCTGAAAAATAAGTATGTATAATAAGACTATCGTTATAAAATCTTTTTGTAACAGAATCTAAGTAAGCAGGTGATGCACCAAAACGGAAATAGCCAACCATATTGATATTTTGACCAATTCGTGGTGTTGCTGGGGCAATTTTTAAACTATCTACATAGGTAAACCTGTCAACATAAACACTTATACTATCACTTGAAGTATCCGTTGGTGTAATGGCATTAAAAACAATATTTTTAGTACCAGAGTCTTTAAAACAATAACTAAATGAATCAACTTTTATACACGTATCAACAGAGTTCGTAGCAGAATAGTAAGCATTAATTCTAAGTGTATCATGCTTTTCATTTAATTCAAAAGAATCAAGAGCGCAACTAGTTCCGTTTATTGAAACAAAAGAGTGGAGATCAAAACCATGATAATCAAAAACTCCAAAATAATAATGCGGTTTAATGTTTATTGAATCAACCTGAATATTTTGGGCTGTTACATTTATAAACCCAATACAAAAGAAAAATACTGAACAAATAATTTGTATAAATTTCATTCCAAATAGCTTTTAGAGGTGAGTTCATAACTCAATTTAATAACAAGGATTTATCTAAGTTAATAACTTATTACTAATCTATGCGAAGATGACTTGCTAGATAATTCTCTTATATGTTATGATTAGTAATTTTTAATCCATCATAACTCTTCTAACATTGAATAATTACCTTCAACCAAAAGCTGATGGCTGGTTTACTATTCTTTAATGTATATGCCCTTCCCAACTTATTTAATAAATTGCAGCCAAATGAACCGAGTTCCCTTAAACCTGCCTCAATTTAATCTTGATATCCGTATCAAAGATGGGAACGAGTATGTTTTTGATATTTTAAGGAAGAAAGAAATTCTTTTAACTCCCGAGGAATGGGTTCGTCAAAATGTTCTGCACTTTTTTATAGAAAATAAAAAGTACCCTAAGAATTTAATTAAATGTGAAGGTGGTTTATCCTACAATAAACAACAAAAACGTAGCGATATTATTTGCTACAACTCGCAAGGCGAAGCATTGGTATTGGTTGAGTGCAAAGCTCCATCCGTAAAGCTAAAACAAAACGTGTTTGACCAAGCCGCTATGTATAATACCAAAATAAAAGCACCTTACTTGGTTATTAGCAATGGTTTAATGCATTTGGTGTGCAAAATTGATCATGAAAAAGGTGATTATACTATTCTGGATGACCTTCCGGCTTATACTGCGCTAATTTGAAAGCATAAAGGACTCAATTTTTGAATACATCGAGTTTTTTGACCGTAACATTTGAGTAACCATTGGAACATGGCGCTTTTTTGGAAACTCGTGATAGATATAATAAGAGTCATTTAAAGGACCTTTTAAGCCTTCCATAAAGCGAGCGGTCCCCAATTTTATGCCTGGATAAGTTTTACCTCCCATGGCCACAAAAACGGGCACATCTCTCCTACCAATGTAATTCGCCGGAGTAGCTTTTTGCCATTCCAATTCGTTGTCTGTAAATGTTTTATAGAAGTCGTACTTCTTAGCGTATTCTGGTTTGTGAATTTCCTTTAGATAGTTGAATAAGTTTAGTCCAAAAGCATCTATTAAAACCGCACCATGTACTGGGTTTTTCGAGTTTAGCGATTCAAAATATTGTTTATCATAAGCTAGTAATGCTGCCAAATGACCACCTGCACTGTGTCCTGAAACGAATATACGATCTCTGTTTCCTCCATAATAACCAATGTTTTCATAAATCCAGTTGAGTGCTCTTGCTCCGTCTCTCATCATGCCTGTATAATCAATTCCAGGTGCTAAGCGATAGTTAATTATAACTGCTACTTTTCCTTTTTTAGCCCATTTACGCCCCATCCACTTGTAGCTTTCTTTCTGACCTTTTTCCCAGCCACCGCCATGAATAAATACTATTACATCACGAACTTTTTCTGAGTTTTCGGGGTAATAGACATCTAACTTGTGCTTTTTAAGATCAAAATCTTTAAATGTTGGGGCAACGTAGTTAAGGTCTTTTTGAATTTTGATTTTTCCAGCAATGGAATTTGTGAAGAAAAACATAAGGGCAATTATAAGGGTGTATTTCATAAATAATTATCTGCGACCAAGTTGGCGATAGCCTTTGTAAATTATGATTAAGTCATTTTCTGGCTTGTAATGTCGAGCGTACAACATGTTTAAGCGAGCTCTTGTTTGTGGATTAAGCGAAACTTCTTCTAATGCATCTGATGGATTTAATACCCCTGACTTAATTGTTGGTAGTAAATTGTCTTGTAAATCATTATTTAAGTCGAAACCTACCCACGATTTTTTGCCAAAAAACACTGCAAACCAATTGCTTAATAGGCCAAACGGTTTTTTAATTATAAATAAGTTAAGCGGAAGTGTTACTAGCAAATACAAGCAGATTACACTGTCTAAAATTCGTTTTGCGCGTTTGTAAACCACATCTGTTATACTCAACTTAATCTCAATTGAGTATAAACTTCCAGCCGCATCGGTTGAATTACTGCCAATAATAAAGCTTCCTTCATCTGGGACAATTTTATATTCCATGTCTTTAATTTCTAAATTCGACATGATGGAAATGATGTCTGTGGATGGAATGTCTTTATTACAAAAAATGATTTCATTGATGTTGTAAACGGTGCAGATATCATTCAACTGGCTAACGTTCCCAACAAATTCCTCTTTGTCGTGGTCTTCGCTGGTATAAGGATAAATGAATCCAATAAAATTCATTTTGTTATTTACTTGCTGCATTAGGTTTAGCACTCTGCTTCCCTCATACTTGCTTCCAACAATTACCACACGATGCGTTGTAGTACTATCAACATTGAAGGTTCCACTTTTTATAAAGTTGTAGACCATCCGCGAAAGCGTTACAGCTATAAATGCCCAGAATGAGCCAAGTAATACCAACGCTCGACTAAATCGATAATCTAAGCTGATAAAAGCATACATGATGATGATTGCCAACGTGCCTAAAATTAGTCCACGCCATATGCGCGACATTTTTAAGGGCCTATCATAACCTCCAGCTAAGAATATACCAGTTAACCAAAGCAAGATGTACGAAGGAGCAGCGATGGTTAAGAACTCAATTGAGTAAGGCTCTGATACATATTTGTGGTTATTTTCCCAGTACAATTTCAAGAAATACAGTCCACCGTAGAGCATTACCGAGTCTAAAATTGGAAAAGCCAAACGGTTTAACACTCGACCTAAAACTGCCCAAGTTGCACGTAAATAAATTGCTAAATTGATAAGTAAAGCAAACGAATTTGCACGTTTGGCACTAAAGTGTTTTTTAGCAAAAATTGCCATTGCCCTATAAAAAACAAACACATAGTTTACGCTGCTTTTCTTAGTACTTTCTCCCTTATAATGAATTATTTGCGTTTCGGGAAAGTAGTAATTCTTATAGCCAGATTTTGTGATACGATAACTTAAATCAATGTCCTCTCCGTACATAAAAAACTGCTCATCAAGCAAGCCACATTTGTCTAAACAGGCCTTACGCATAAACATAAAGGCACCACTTAATACGTCAACCACATTTACCTCGTTCATTGGCAAATATTTAAGATGGTATTGCCCAAATGTTTTAGATTTTGGGAAGAGTTTTGAAAGTCCGAATATTTTATAAAAAGCCACACTCGGAGTAGGTAAACCACGCTTAGATTCAGGTAAAAATTTACCCTTCCCATCCAGCATTTTAACTCCTAAAGCTCCGGCATCTTCGTGCGAATCCATAAACTGAATGCACTTTTCAAAAGTATCTTCTTGAACAACGGTATCGGGGTTTAGCAAAAGCACATACTCCCCTTTTGACTCGCGAATGGCTTGGTTGTTTGCTTTTGAGAAGCCAGTATTGTCTTTGTTGGCTATGAGCTTCACTTCCGGAAACTTATCTTCAAGCATAGCTAAAGAGCCGTCTACTGAATTGTTATCTACTACCCACACTTCTGCGTCAATATTGCGCACTGCCTTGCGTACCGAGCGTAATGTTTGCTCTAAAAAGAACTTCACGTTGTAGTTAACTATGATGACAGATAATTTCATAGTTGGTTGGACGGATTTAGATTGTTCTTCGCCCATTAGCCTTTTAAATTGTTTTCGTAGGGAATTCTAGTCGCGATAGATCGAGCTAAAGTAACCTCATCAGTATATTCAAGTTCGCCACCAATAGCAATGCCGCGTGCAATGGTGCTTATTAATATGTTAAAAGGTTGGAGTTTTTTATAGAGATAAAAAATGGTTGTATCTCCCTCCATTGTAGCACTTAATGCTAAAATAATTTCTTTTACCTCGTTGTTTTTTACTCGCTCAATTAAAGGCTCAATTGCCAAATCTGAAGGTCCAACACTGTCCATTGGCGAAATTAAGCCACCCAATACATGAAAAGTACCATTGTATTGACTGGTTTGTTCAATTGCCATTACATCACGAATATCTTGTACCACACAGATAATTTCTTTTTTTCTACTTCGGTTTGCACAGATTTCGCAGGTGCTAGAATCGGCAATATTGAAGCATATTTTGCAAACGTGAATGTCTTTCTTCAAGTTTTGAAGAATTAAACCAAAGTTTTCCACCTCTTGGGGCGACTGTTTTAGCAGGTGCAAAACCAATCGCAAAGCAGTTCTGCTCCCCACTCCAGGCAACTTGGCAAACTCATCTACCGCTTGTTCTAATATTTTTGAACTCAAGTTCATCTTGTGCGAAGTTAAAATTTAGATTTACCCTTTCCCATCAATTCTTAGTAGTTTCGAAAAATATTTTTTATGACTCCTTTAATAGTAACCCTTTTTGTTGTCGGATATTTTGTCTTATTACTACTTATTAGCTACTTCACGGGCAAAAGTAGCGACAAATCCTCGTTTTATTTAGGAAACCGCAAGGCTCCCTGGCCTTTGGTAGCATTCGGAATGATTGGAGCCTCTCTTTCTGGGGTAACTTTTATTTCAATTCCAGGAGTTGTAGGTAAAGTAGGTGCACTAAATGAGCAATTTTCGTACATGCAAGTAGTTTTTGGTTACTTGGTGGGTTATGTGGTTATTGCAACGGTGCTTTTACCACTCTACTACCGATTAAAACTAACTTCCATTTATGGGTATTTATTAGAGCGATTAGGATTTTATAGTTACAAGACCGGAGCGGCTTATTTCTTGCTTTCTAGAGTCATTGGCGCTTCATTTAGACTGTTTTTAGTTGCTACAGTGCTGCAATTAGCCGTTTTTGATGCGTTTAACATTCCTTTTTACCTAACTGTATTGGTTACCATTGGCTTAATATGGGTGTACACTTTTAAAAACGGTATTAAGACCATTATTTATACGGATACGCTTCAAACGCTGTTTATGCTATTGGCAGTGGTTTTTACCATTTTCTTTATTGGGAAGGAGTTGAATTGGAGTATTGGAGAAATTGTTTCTAATGTTCAAGACTCATCCTATTCCAAGATGTTTTATTGGGATCCGCAGTCGCCAAATTACTTTTTTAAGCAGTTTTTTAGTGGGATGTTTATTTGCATTGTAATGACTGGTTTGGACCAAGACATGATGCAGAAAAATTTAGCTTGTCCTTCTATTAGCGATGCTCAGAAAAACATGTTCAGCTTTAGCATTGTATTGGTTTTTGTGAATCTGTTGTTTTTGGGATTAGGAGCCTTGCTTTACTTATATGCCAATCAATTAGGCATAGAAATTCCAACTAAGACCGATCAATTGTATCCTTTACTAGCATTAAAACATTTTTCTCCGGTTATTGGTGGCTTGTTTGTGGTGGGATTAATTGCCGCGGCGTATTCCAGTGCCGATTCTGCTTTAACGGCACTAACTACTTCATTTTGTATAGATATTTTGGGGTTTGAACGAGTAGGCGAGAATGTAAAGTTGAGAACTTGGGTTCATGTTGGTTTCTCTGGCGTGCTTTTCTTGGTGATTTTGTTGTTTAATCAATTAAATGACGGGGCAATTATTACGGAGTTGTTTAAAGTAGCAGGATATACTTACGGACCATTACTGGGCATGTTCGCTTTTGGACTGTTTAGCAAGCGTAAAGTACTAGACAAATGGGTACCGGTTGTGTGTATTATTTCTCCGATTATCTGTTACTTCATTAATGCTAACTCTGTTGAACTATTAGGTGGCTATAAATTTGGTTTCGAAATTTTGATTTTGAATGGTTTTTTAACTTTTGTAGGGATTTGGGGGGTGAGTAGGAAATAAGAAATAAGCTAAAAGCCTCGAGCTGCAGGCTACAAGCCAAAAAACCGTCATTCTGATGAAAATCCTAGACCGACGAAGGAGCTTCAGGGATGTATCGAAGCACAGGTTTTTACCGCATTAAATAATTTGGACGCCCTTCGATACACCTTCCTTTCGTTACACTACAGTCAGGCACTCAGGATGACCAAATTTTCAATAAAAACTGAGAAATTAAAAATAACTAGCTACCCCAAATTGGAAGCCTGCAATTTTGGCTGCTGGATTTGCCAAGACATCAGTTACCTGATTGTAGCGATAATTGGCTCTGATTCGAGTGCCGGGCTGTGGCAAAAAGCTTAACCCAACTCCGTAACCCATGTTTTCATCGCCTTTGCGAGTATTAATGTTGGTGGTGAAGTTTCCTTGATTGAAGTCGGCATACTCCCCTCTCAAAGCAAGTTGTATTTCACTGTTCTCAAACCAACCCACTTTGCCTTTATAAATTGGGTAGGTAAAGTCTACAAATCCACCTAATTGATCTGTTCCGTAAATTTCGTTAATAGCAGTTGGGACATCAATTTTTGCCTTCACCACCTCTCCTATTATTTGTAAGTTGTTTATTGAAGTTGAAAAGTCTGCAGCAAACAACCACATCTTACGATTTACATCTACTGCTTCACCTTCTAAACGGTACGAATTGTAGGTTCCGCCATAGGTTGAAAAGCCTATTTCGCCGATATTACGGTTCGCAATGCTTATTCTTCCGTTTAACATCGGAGAACCGTTGTTATCTTCTCCGAACATTTCAGGGCTTTTACCCTGACTGATGTCTGTACGACCGCTATTGTTAAGAATAATATTGTCTCTTAAACCATTCACCAAATAAGCGTCGTAGCTAAGAATTACTTGGTCAGTTGGGTATAATTTCCCTTGAAAACCAAATCCTACTTCACTTAAGGTTGTAGGAATAATGCCAGTTGATGAAATTGGTCGTTCTACAAAGCCCCAATTGGGTGAATCGTGATTGGTATTAAACACTCCTATTGCTGGAAGCAAAATTCCTGCTCTAAAAGTAATGCCTTGTGCAATTGAAAAGTCCAATATGGCCGTTTCTATTGCAATTTCTTCAGTACCATGTTCAAACTCAAGCTCAGAAAGTAGTTTTATGCGCTTCCCAATTTGTGAAAACAAGAAGATATTAAAACGCCTTAACTCCATTGAAAAACCCTCCGTAATTCCATCTTCTACAAAATAATTGGTGTTTCCCTCAATGTAACCACCCACGGCTGTTCTAGTTTCGCCAACATTAATAAATGGTCGGTTGTAAATAGCATCTTGATTTAACTTGGTGCTGTCTTCTTGTGCTAAAATAGCCAATGAAAAAAGACTCAATATGATAAGAAATAGTGCTTTCATTAGGCTATTTTAATGTTTAAAGTGTCTTTTTCTGCTTTGCAAGGATATTCAAATAGGTCTTTTGAAGCTGGACCTACTAAAACTTTACCGCTTGAACTAAATTCTGAACCGTGGCAAGGACAAACCAAAACTGCACCATTCGCTTCTAGAGTGCAGGCCTTGTGCGTACATAACATCAACAATGCTTGGTAGGTATTTTCTTGTTTGACCACTAACAATGGGGCTTTTAACTTGGATTCGTCAATCAACACCTTATCATTCTTCACGAAAGCGCTAAGCGGTATGGAAATTACCCCATTATTCTCTTTAAATGCTACGTAGCGAATGGACGAACAAGAAGCCAAAACTCCAGTCATTATCCCAGTGCAGCACATGGCTCCAATGGTTAATGATTTTTTGATAAAAGTCTTTCTGGTTTCCATTATAGTGAGTTTAAAAACACTTCCAATTGTTGCTTTTCGGTTGGGGTTAGGGCTTTATAATTATCCCGACTAGCAGCAGCTTCTCCGCCATGAAAATTAATTGCTTCTGCTAAGGTTTTGGCTCTACCATCATGTAATAAATATATTTGTGAACCTTGCGACTCTGCTTGCAAACCATAGCCCCATAACGGCATTGTGCGCCACTCAAAGGTTTCAACTACACCTTCGGTGTACTTATCATCTAAATCTGCTCCCATGTCGTGCAAAAGCATGTCGGTATAAGGGTGAAACTCTACTTGATCTAAAGCCGCAATTTCTGATTGACCTGTTTTAAGAGTTGATTTATGACAAGACTCACAGCCAATTTTTAAGAATACTGCTTCTCCAGCTATTACTGATGGGACGTTTTCATTTCTTCTACGTGGAGCTTCTAAGGTTTGTAAGTAAAACACCACTTTGTTTAACGTTGCAGCAGGGATTTCTGGATCTGGAACATTGTCATCAGCGAATCGCGAATCTTGAAAATTAACAGGGTCTTGAGTATCAAAATCAGATGTGATGCCCATATCTTGTTTGTAAGCGCCAACTGTTTGTTGAACAAGGTCAATTGCCGAAGATTTTCTACCAAAACGCCCTATGTACTTCCCTCCTGCTTGTGGTGTATGGTAACGTGGATCAGGATTTAAAAAATCAGGCTTATCTACTAGTTGAACCACACCACTAATTCCGTCATTGTCGCTATCAAATGGGTCAGACATTGCTAAAATATCGGCATCTAAAACAGCTCCTAAATAACCTAATCCCGTTACGTTGGGAGCTATAAATTGAGAACTTTGAACATTGGGTGGAAGCTCTTCTCCTTTATAGTTTGAAATTGCTCTGTGCTGAATTTGTGGACCACCAATTGCCAAAAGTGGGTCCCACATATTTGCGGTGTCATATCGCCCAAAGCGAGTTAAATTATTGAAAGGATTCCCTTTTCCATCGCCAACATGGCAACTTTCACATGAATTTTGAACAAAAACGGGTCCTAACCCCTCAGCTTCTGAGAAAATCCGAGCAAATTCTTCATCGCCTTTAATGTGTAAGGCTAGTTGCGAAGGACTTAAATCAGCTATTGGCTCAGCCAACACTTCATTACTCTCTGGTGCTGTGGGTAAAATTTTCTCACAAGAAATTAATGTTGTGGCAACAATAAATGCCAAAAAAACAAAAAGGAAATAAAGTGCTTTTCTCATATTTTAGACAAATCTATAAATATTTTTAGACTTGCCTAAATATTTTATTCTGCTCGCTTAAAAAATTCGATATTGATTGAGTCTAATTTCCAATGGACCGTTGTATAAATCGATTTTTGCATCGGCTTTTAAGCCCATTTGTTTTAAAGCTTGTTTGTGTGATGAAACTATCCAACACTCCCAGCCATTAAAGCGCTGCTTCAATGTATCGCCAATATCTTTGTAATATTGAATGGCGTCATCTAAATACATACGCTCATCGTAAGGAGGATTAATAATCATAAAGCCACTTTCACCATTCCTGTCCAAATCATGAAAGTTTGCTTTTTCAATTTCAATAAAATCATCTAAAAAAGCCTTTCTAACATTTCCTTTGGCAATTCCAAGCACTCCTTGGTTGTTATCACTCCCTTGAATATCAACTTTAGCTTTGTGTCCAGAGTTTAACAATTCCATTCTAGCTTGCTCATAAGCATCTTCATCAAAATCATCCCATTTCTGAAAAGCAAAATCGTTTCTATAAAAATTTGGAGCATTGTTTTGGGCAATCATTGCAGCTTCAATTGGGAAAGTTCCCGAACCACACATCGGGTCCAAAAATGGCTTTTTACCATCCCAGCCAGATAACTTTATAATCCCTGCTGCCAATACTTCATTCATTGGTGCTTCAGTTGTTTCTACTCTATATCCACGTTTGTATAACCCCGGACCAGAACTGTCCATTGAAATGGTTACATCATTAAAAGAAACGTGTAAATGAAAAATCACATCAGGGTTTTGCAATTCTACATCAGGCCTGCGATTGTGTTTCTTATAAAAATGGTCTACAATGGCATCTTTTAAGCGCAAAGTGGCAAATTTACTATGGCTTAACTCCTGAGAATAGACTGTATTTCCAATAGAAAAGGTTTTTCTTAAGTCCAAAATCGTAGACCAATCAAACTTTGATGCTTCATCATAAAGCTGATCGTAGGTATTTGCCTTAAAAGAAATTAATGGTTTGTAAATACTTAAAGCAACTCTACAACCCATATGGACCTTGTAAAAAGTCTTTGTATCTGCCTCAAAGGCAACGGCTCTTTTCTGTATTTGAACATTTTGAGCACCTAGTTCTTTAAGTTCATCTGCTAAGATTTCCTCTAGCGCGAAAAAAGTTTTTGCAATGTATTGCTGTGAAGGCATAGTAAAACGATTTAGTCATTTATATTTGTGCAAAAGTAACATCATGAGCTACCAAAAAGAGAAAGCAACGGAATTATTTCAATTAATGCAAGAAGTTATGGATACTTTGGACGATTATTCGCCAGCAGAATTGAAGGACAAACCCAAGGAGGACGTGTGGAGTAAGCAAGAAATTTTAGGTCACCTTATCGACTCATCACAATATAATATTCGCAGATTTACAGAATCGCAATTTATTCCAAGTCCATATAAATTAGAAAGTTACCAGCCAAATGAAATGGTAGAGGTTAATAAATACAACATGGCAGACATTCTTCATATGACAGAATTGTTTCATAATTTAAACAAGCAAGTTGTTCGAATTTTCGCGATGGTAACAGACGAAAATTTAAAAATAAAAATAAGTGATCCTAAAAAGGAAATTAACACTTTACAGGAATTAATGGAAGATTACATCGTTCATATGCAAAACCATTTGAACCAGATTACACAAACCGTAGCGTAAATTTAGGGCATTTACTTACCTTGCGACAGTATTAAACTGCAATAGACTCCTTTCAAACAATAGATTACAATGACAAAAATTAGAGAATTTTTCAAAAACAAATGGGTACGTTTCGCCATTGTAGGTGGTTTATACCTTTTTTGGGTAATCTGGATGAAAAGTTGGGGCTGGTTAATTTTAATGCCTGTTATATTTGATATTTACATTAGTAAAAAAGTTCCTTGGGATTTTTGGAACCTGTTAAAACCAAAATTTCCAAAATTTAGATGGCTTATTGAATGGTTTGATGCGTTAATTTTTGCCTTTATTGCCGCAACATTTGTAAACACCTTTATTTTTCAGCTTTACGCGATACCAACCTCCTCTTTAGAGAAAACTTTGTTAGTTGGAGATAGACTTTATGTGAGTAAAGTAGCATTCGGACCTAGAGTTCCGCAAACGCCTTTGACATTACCTTTAATGCACAACAAATTACCTGGAACCACAGGAACTAACTCGTATTTAACATGGATTCAAAATGAGTATAAGCGTTTAGCAGGTTTTGGTGAGGTACAACGAAACGATATTGTGGTATTTAATTTCCCTGTTGGGGATACTATTATTACTGGGCATGAAAACCCCGATTATTATGGTTGGGTGCGTAACTATGGGTCAGAAAATATAAACTCTCCGAAATTCTGGAGCCTGTACTACCAACAAATGGGAATGCAAGTAAATAGCACTCCTGAAATTAAAACTAGACCAGTTGATAAGCGTGAAAACTACGTGAAGCGTTGTGTTGCAGTTGGTGGAGATTCCATTCAAATAGTAGATGGTTACGTTTATATTAATGGTGAAAAGGAAAATGATTGGGAAGGACGTCAATTTGATTATTTAATTACAACTGACGGTTCCAAAATCAATCCAAAATTTTTACAAAAAATTGGAGTAGCAAATGAAGACATTGAATCTAGTGGAAACCGTTATGCCTTGCCTTTAACAGCAAGTATGGCTGAAGAAATCAGAAGACTACCAAACATTGCATCTATAGATCGTTTAAACAAGTACGTTAAAAACGATTCGAAAAACATCTATCCATTTAGTCCACGGTACAATTGGACAAAAGATAATTTTGGACCAATGTACGTTCCAAAAAAAGGTGCCACGGTTGAAATAACCAACAAAACTGAGCCAATATATCGCCGTTTGATTGAAGTTTACGAAGAAAACACCTTTGAACAGAAGGATGGATTATTCTATATAAATGGTGAACAAACCACTACTTATACTTTTAAAATGAATTATTATTGGATGATGGGCGACAACAGAGACAACTCTGCTGATGCAAGAATGTGGGGCTTTGTTCCTGAAGATCACGTAGTAGGAAAGCCTATTTTTGTTTTATTTTCAACTGACAAGGACAAATCATTTTTCGAAGGCATTCGATTTAATAGAATATTCAAAAAAGTACACAGTTGGTAACTTATCATTTAGTTGTTAAATAACACTTGTCAAAATAACAACACATCAAAGCATAGCTTTTTATCATCTGTAGGATGGTTAACCATACATGAAGACGATGGAGCGTTAATTAAAGTGGAATTTAAGCCAAGTAGAGTTTCCAAGAACCCGTTTCTGAATTTTTTCTGGAAGCTGAACGGCAAATCACCAGTTATCTTAAAGGAGAACTAAAGGAGTTTAATATCCTTATTCAACCAAAAGGTACTGAATTTCAAAAATAAAAATTTTTGGGGCTTCTTAAATGAAATCCCCTATAGCCAAACAATTAAGTACTTAGAGCTTGCTATAAAATGCGGCTCGTCTAAAAATGCTAAGGCCGTGGCATCTGCAAATAACAGATACATCCAGCATAACCGCTGATTTTAACTAAATTGTAGGCGAAGTAAATGGTGAATGGATTAACCTTGCATCTTCATTACCTTATGATGAATTAGTAATGGGAAGTCAAGCTGCTTGGAACTAAAAAAGATTTTACTTTTTGATTGTTGAACTTTGTTGTTCAAGCATCTCTTTTATGCTTTGAATTTCTGAACTCAGATTAGTATTTATACTATTCTGATTTTGGATTTGAAGTTTTAAATTATCTATTTCCTTTCGCGCATTTGAAAATTCTATTTGCGCTTTCTCCAATTCTAATTGTTTCAATCTAAGTTCATTAGTTCTTTGCTCAAGGGCTTTTATTGCTAACATATTTATTCCGTCAATATCCGAAGTAGTGATCGTCGTATCACTCTCTCCTATCTGAAAAGCCTTAAAGAAGTCTTGAGCATAAGGCCCAATGTGTCTTATTTTATCGTCTTGACTTATATAGTTCCAATTAGTAATTTCTAAGTCTCTAATTTTTAATAGAGTTTCTTCCGCATTTACTTCTCGGATATTTTCTTTCATTCTTCTATCAGATAAAATACTCCAAGAACCTCCTCCACCTGGAAGAGTTACTCCGCTACTTAAATCTGAACTAGTAAAGAATCTATATCCACCAGTAAATCTTGATGCAAATTCATTATTTACTTGACTTTCAAGGAAACTTGCTCCTGAAGAAGCATCTCCTAGCACGAAACTTCCAACAATAGTTGTATCAGCTTCTACATTTCTACCTAAGGCAAATGTGTTGTTACCTGCTGCTATTGCATTATAGCCAGCAGAAAAAGCATTATCTCCACTCGAAAGTGTATTAAATCCTAAAGCAATTGACGAATCTCCAGATGCTTTGGCCGAAATTCCAGCTGCTATTGAATATTTACCTGAAACGTTCGTTTTATATCCAAAAGCGGTTGAATAGTTACCAGTAACATTAGTTTCGTTTCCAAATGCTAATGACCCTTGCCCCAATGCCCATGCAGTATGACCAATTGCAATAGAATAAGTACCTCCTGCAAATCCTCGATATCCCATTGCAATTGAATAAGGTCCAGAGGCATTAGACTGAAAACCTAAGACGTTTGAGAAACTTCCTGAGGCTAAGGATTCATAACCAAAAGCACTTGCTCCTTGTCCGTTGGCATTGTTCCCATATCCAAAAGCACTTGCACTTTGACCTGAGGCAGATGTTTTATTTCCAACAGCTGTTGCAGAGTCACCTGTGGCATTTGTATTTCGACCAATAGCAGTTCCGTTGTTTGCATTTGATAAAGTTGCTGAACCTATTGCAATTGACCGAATACCTGAGGCAGTTGTATTATACCCCATTGCAATTGAATTTATTCCAGTATTGGCATCATCCCAGTGTGTTCCTGTAACCTCTCCTACTCTAAAAGCCGACTTTTGAGGATACCACAACATTCTTCTTCCAGCACCTTCTTTTGATATAGTTCCACCTACTTGACCTTCAAACAAAGCCCCAAATGAATCAACTAAATGAATTCCAGCTTGTGGATCATTTGTTCCAATTCCTACTTTTCCAGAATTTCTAAAAACATCGTTGTTCAATAGGTTCCAAACAGTATAGTTTATTGTATCATTTACAATATCTATGCCTATTCCAGCTACGTATTCGATTGCACCTGGATCAGGAATTGAAATCCAGTTTATTCCATTAAACATTATAATATCTCCAGAATCTGGAGCAGATGCTAATAATGGATTCCCTTGTAAATTTGAAATTGTTGGTGCTGGATAAGTGCCCGTTAAATCACCTGCTGCTGCAGTTGAACTAGTAATATCATCTGAAGGATCTAAATCTCCTGTACTATAAATAGTATCGCCACTTATCATGATTCCAGTTCCTGCTTCGTATTCGGTATTTGTATCAGTATCGGTATCAATATCTTCTGCAGGCGCCCATGAGGTGCCGTTCCACTTTAATATTTGGTTCAATGCTGGTGCTGATCCGTCTACTGTTCTACCTTGGATTCCTCCTACTGTCGGTGATGGATATGTTCCTGCTAAGTCACCCGCTGCTGTAGTTGAACTTGTAACATCATCTGAAGGATCTAAATCCCCTGTACTATAAATTGTATCACCACTTATCGTGATTCCAGTTCCTGCTTCGTATTCTGTGTTTGTATCAGTATCGGTATCAATATCTTCTGCAGGCGCCCATGAGGTGCCGTTCCACTTCAAAACCTGATTAAGAGCAGGCGTTGCACCACTTACCGTTCTTCCTTGTAAACCACTAACGGTTGGACTAGGATATGTGCCTGCTAAATCGCCAGTAGCGGTAGTTGTATTAGTTATGTCATTTGATGGGTCTAAGTCTCCTGTATTTGTTATCGTAGTTCCAATAATTGAAATACCTGTCCCTGCATCGTATTCAGTATTTGTGTCAGTATTCGTATCGGTATCAATATCTTCTGCAGGCGCCCATGAGGTGCCGTTCCACTTCAAAACTTGATTAAGAGCAGGTGCCGCACCACTTACCGTTCTTCCTTGTAATCCGCTTACCGTAGGACTAGGATAGATTCCTGCTAAATCACCTGTTGCGCTTGTCGTATTCGTTATATCATCTGCAGGGTCTAAATCTCCGCTGTTTACAATAGTATTTCCTAAAATTGAAATTCCCGCACCTGCTAAATAAATGTTTTGAGTATTTTCATCAATAGAAGGAACCCATTGCGAGCCATTCCATTTTAAAATCATATTAACTCCAGGTGGAATCGCAGAAACTGGTAGTCCTTGAATTGCTTTAACGGTAGGAGAAGGATAAAATCCGCCTAAATCACCTGTTGCTGGGGTAGTAATTGTAATATCATTGGTGCTATCAATATCTCCAACGTTAAAAATTGTTGTGCCAATTATTTCTATACCAGCACCAGGTAACATTGCATTAACATTTACAGTTCCTACAACCCAGTTGTTCCCATTCCAACTTAAAACATCTCCAACACTTTTAGAACCTTGCGTGTTTACATCCTTAAGCTCATCAATATACATATCAATTGCCTTGTTTGAAACAACTGAGTATGGTACAGTGCTAAATTCGGTTATTTCTTCTAAAACAGTTCCACCTACATCGTTTCTTAAACGAATATAGACTTTTGGATAAATAATTGGATTGAAAAATTTTTGATCTATCTGGACGGTTTTGCCTAATTGGATATTGACAATACCTAATTGATTAGTTTTTGTAGGAAAAATTTCTTGCCACAACTCTGTATTACAATTTGCATCTGCACAAAGGGTAGCGGTTACAGTAATTGGGTTACTTATTGCTGGTTTACCGCTTACATCTCTTATAACAGATTGGTAATTAATTGTAATAGGAACCTCTTGGGCATACAAACTTGCAGCACCGAAGCACCAAATCATAAAAATGATTACAAGTGAAAGAAGAAGTTTATATTTCATTGGTTTGTGGTCTTATAGTTTTACAATCTGCTCAAAATGAACTAATTCTCCCTCATTAGAAACGAAATAAACAACATAATTACCAGCCGCTTGAGAGGTGAAATTCACTGTTAGTTCGTTTTGATTAGGATGTAGACTAGTCATTTGTACTAATTTACCATCTATTGATGATATTTTTATCATTGAACAGTAATTTAATGGGAACGATAATTTTAAGCTATTTACTGTTGGGTTTGGATATGCTTTGATATTAACTTCTTCTTTAAAGTCAACACTTGTTGAAGTAGAGTCTGAAGGTAATACTTCGGCTAAATTAGCTTGTTGAAAACCATGAGAAACTGAATGCCCTCTTTTACTGTTATGGCCAACAAAATTACCTGCTACTGAGAAGCTACTTGTGTACGCTTCATTTTCTATGTATTCACCACCTGAATTGAAAGTGTAATGGTTGTGTAAAGATTGAGAAACTGCTGTAACAGTACCAACGATTAAACAGAAGATTAGCGTGAGTGCTTTCATAAAAGTATAGGTTTAGCCTGCTTTCACATGCTATATATACTTTTACGTAATTGGTAATAAAAGGTTATACCTTTTGTACTACTATGTTCCTAGATTCTTCTCTAAGTACTTTCACCTTCACTCCTTTTTCAATAAACTCATCGCTAGAAATAGCATCGTATCGAACATTTTCTATTTCAACTTTACCTGAAGGTCGTAAAACTGTAATTGTTGTGCCTATTTTAGAAACCATTGATTCATTTGCCTTTTCTTTTACATTATAGCCTTCTAGAGAATTTTGATTGCTATTCAAGATTAATCGTTGAAATAATGACGTCTTAAGCAGTCGCTTCCCAAGTATAAAGGAAAGCACGAAGGCGCCAAACATAGAGAGTAGTACTAACATAAATGCTCCTGTTAATTTATTTGTTCCTGTAAAAGTAAAATCAAAATTGTTATTAAACACTAAGCTAAGTGCTAGTCCACTTACAATACAAATTATACCTGCAATGCCAGGTATCCCAAACCCTGGGATGACAAATATCTCCACAATAAGCAATATTACACCGGCAACAAAAAGAAGAATTTCCCAGTTCTCAGCCAAACCCTCAATATATAAAGGTGCAAAGTAAAGCATTGCGGCTATTGCTGCTGCTAGTATTGGAAAACCAACTCCAGGTGTTTGAAGTTCAAAATAAATTCCTCCAATAATTATTAAAATCAACACACTACTCACGGCAGGGTTAATTAATAAATCGATAATTTTCTCTAAAAATGTTTGTTTTTGTTCAACTACAGTAGCTTCAGACCAACCAGCATTGGCAATTGCTTCTTTTAAAGAACTTGCCCCACCATTACAGAAACCGTGTTTTATGGCTTCAGAAGTAGTAAAAGTTAATACTTGTCCGCTATCAATTAAATCAGGAATTGAAATTCGTTGATCAACCATAGCTTCTGCTATTCTTGGGTCTCTTCCAGTTGCTTCTGCTGTAGCTCGCATTGTTGCTCTCATATACGACTGGTACTTGTCGGGCATAGCCTCTCCAGTTTGGTTTACAACCGTTGCTGCACCCATTCGTGCTCCTTGGTTCATATATATTTTACTACAAGCTATGCTTATTAACGCTCCTGCAGATGCAGCATTATTTGGTATATAAACGATTGTCGGGATTGGTGCATTTAATATTGCTGTTCTAATTGAATCTGCCATATCAACTAATCCACCGTAGGTGTTTAATTGCATTGCAACATAAGAGGCTCCAATTTTATCAGCTTCTTCATAGGCTTTACGAGCCTTTCTCCATGCTGGTGGAGCTATTTCTTCGTTAATTTCAAAAGTGTAAACAACTTTTTCGGTTTCAAAAAGTTCATCTTGAGCAAAAACTTGTGTTAGTCCAAAGCCAAAAAACAGTAGTAAAATATAAACAAATGCACTTTTCATAAGCCAAATAGAAGGTGTGATAAAAAAACAAATATAGGAATACCCTTAGTTCATTAGCATACATTCAAAATGTATATTTACTTTTGGAGCTGTGAACAATACTAACCACTATATTAAAGGATTCCTTTTTCTATCGATTTTATGCTTTTGCTTTAGCGCAAATGCTATGAATTTCAACACGGTAGATTCAATAGGTACTAAAATTATTAATGGAAAAATATTTGTCATTCATAAGGTTGATGCCAAACAAACCTTTTACTCAATTAGCAGAATATACAATTGCGATGTAAAAGAATTAATGAGGTATAATCCTAGAGAAAACAATGCTCTCCCTATTGACGATATACTTTACATTCCAACAAACAGACTTGCCACCGGTGAAAAAGCAGATGATAAATCCCTTTACCATGTGGTGAAACCCAAAGAGACATTATATTCTATTTCTCAATTGCATCGAGTTCCAGTTGAAAAGTTAAAAGAACTAAATAACATAAGCTCAATAGACCTTACTATAGGTCAAGACCTGTTAATTAAAAAATCAAAGGCTCCAGAAATGGATCTTACTTTACAACCACTTGTTGAAAAAGATACCGTTGGCAATTATTTAGAAATTAAGGAAGTCGGATTGGTGCAAATAGTAGACACCCTATCCTATTCTGGTTTAAATCAACTAGTTGCTTATCATCCCATAGCAAAAATTGGAACGGTTATTAAACTAACTAATGAGCTAAATAACAAAACGGTTTTTGTAAAAGTAATAGGTCGTGATGGCCGTTTTCGCTCACTTGACAATGCAGTTATGACTATTCCTAGAAATGTTGCGACAAAACTTGGGTCATTAAGCGACTATGTTTTGGGTAAATCTGTTTACACCTCATTAATAGAATAAGGTGAAACCAATTATTATCGGAATTTCGGGGTATAGCGCTTCTGGAAAAACTTATTTAGTAGAAAAACTTAGAGCCATTTATGGCGAAAGACAGCTTGCCATTCTGCAAATGGATCATTACTATAAGCCTACTAAGTATCTGCAAAAAGACTTTAAAGGTGTTTTCAATTTTGATGTTTTAAACGCAATTAATATTGAACAATATCATGAGCATCTTTTAAAATTAAAGCAAGGCAAAATCATTTATTTAAGTGAATACACTTTTAATAATCCAGCAATAATTTCTGAAACCATCGTCATTCATCCTGCACCAGTTATCATTTTAGAAGGCTTGATGCTTTTCCAATTTGAACAATTGGTTGATGAGTTTGACTATAAAATATGGGTAAATGCGGAGAAAAAATTAAGATTTCAAAGGCGTTTAACGCGAGATGTGGAACAAAGAAAGCTTCCCAAATTAGAAATTACTCATCAATGGAAACACCATGTGAAACAACAAGAAAATCAACTCAGTCAAGATTTTTTATCAAAAATTGATTTAATTATTGATAATCAAGTAGATATAAATATTAATTCGGTTAAAAACTTGCTAGAATCCCACGGTACATTTCCTTTATTTTAAATTTATTCATAAAATATTAGAAATACTCTAGTCATAGTACCTTAATAATCATCTAAATCTTTTAAGTTTGCAGCCTTAAACCTTAGTGTTCCAATAACAAAAAAGACACACCTAAACAAATCAAAATTTTATGCAAGGAAAAGGAGTTTTACAGTTTCTAGTTGTAGCATTTACTCTAGCCTGTTTATATTCATTATCATTCACATTTGTTGCTAATAGCATTGAAAAAGATGCTGAGGAATACGCGAATGGTGATATATTATTAGAAAGAGCTTATTTAGACTCAATGTCTAGCCAAACGGTTTTCAACTTATTAATAGCTGATTACACGTTTGCGGAGTGCCGTGAAAAGAAAATCAACTTAGGTCTTGACCTTCAAGGTGGTATGAACGTAACAATGGAAATTTCTTTAAAGGAATTAATCCAAGTGTTATCTGGTGGTAGTAAAGACCCAGCGTTCTTAGAAGCCTTAAATGTAGCAGAAAAACAATTACGTTCAAGCCAAAAAGATTTCATCACGTTATTCTATGAGAACTACAAGGAAGCTAATCCTAACAGCGCATTAGCTCCATTATTTGCAACTCGTGAAAACCAAGATCGTGTAAACTTCAATTCATCTGACGAAGATGTATTGGACGTTTTACGTACTGAGGCTAAAGGTGCAATTGATAGATCTTTCAATATCTTAAGAACTCGTATCGATAAATTCGGTGTAACTCAACCAAACATTCAGTTGCTTGAAGGTTCTAACCGTATCTTAATTGAACTTCCTGGTGTTGACGATAAAGATCGTGTACGTAAATTACTTCAAGGTTCTGCTAAATTAGAATTCTGGGAAACTTTCGAAGTATATGAAGTAATTCCAAATCTAGAAGAAATCAACAAGTTCTTACGTGAAGAAGAATTAGCAAACGATAGCACTTCAACTGATGATGCAATAGCAAGTACAGATAGTGCAGCTTCAGATGTATTATCTCTATTAGATGAGTTAAATGATGGAGATTCAACTTCTTCAGATTCATTAGCTGACATAAACGCACTTCAAGCAAACAACCCTTTATATTCTGCTCTTTACGTTCCTCGTTTTCAAAATGAGCAAGGACAAGATGAATTTAGAGGTCCTGCAATTGGTTGGGTTGATTTAAAAGATACTGCCAAAATCAATAAAATATTTTCTAGAGATGAAGTAAAACAGTACTTACCTGCAAACCTTAAATTAAAATGGAGTGTAAAGCCTTTATCTGGAACTACTGTTTATGAGTTAGTAGCTCTTAAGTCGGGTAGAGATGATAAAGCAGCTTTAGAAGGGGATGTAATCTCTAACGCTCGTGCTGATTTTGACCAAGACGGATTACCACAAGTTACTATGTACATGAGTAACGAAGGTGCAAAAACGTGGAAGCGTTTAACTAAAGAAGCTTCTTCAGTTGACCCAAAAAGAAGTATCGCTATTGTTTTAGATGATGCAGTTTACTCTCACCCTACTGTTCAAGGTGAAATTAGCGGTGGAATTAGTTCTATCTCTGGTGGGTTCACTGTTCCTGAAACTCAGGATATGTCAAACATATTAAAAGCAGGTAAATTACCAGCTCCAGCAGTAATTGTTGAAGAGCAAGTAGTTGGACCTTCTTTAGGTAAAGAGTCAATTCGTTCTGGATTAATTTCAGCTATTGCTGGACTTGCATTAGTACTTGTGTTTATGATGTTCTACTACAACCAAGCTGGTTTAGTAGCAAATATTGCATTAGTCGCTAACATATTCTTTATTTTAGGTGTACTTGCTTCATTAAACGCTGTATTAACCTTACCGGGTATAGCTGGTATTGTTCTTACAATTGGTATGTCGGTTGATGCGAACGTACTTATTTATGAACGTATTCGTGAAGAGCTTAGAAGAGGGAAAGGCAAAAAACTAGCAATTGTTGATGGTTACAAAAACGCTTATTCATCAATTATTGATGCAAACGTAACTACCCTATTAACAGGTATTGTTCTTTACTTATTCGGAAAAGGACCAATCTTAGGTTTCGCAACAACGTTAATCATTGGTATTATCACTTCATTATTTGCAGCGGTATTTATTACTCGTTTGATTTTCGAATGGCAATTAAGCAGAGAAAAAGATCCTAAATTTTCTATTCCTGCTACTGAAAACATAATGACAAAAACCAATTACGATTTCATGAAGAAACGTAAGATTCCTTATGCAATTTCTTCAATTGTTATTGGATTAGGTATCCTATCTATAGTTGTTCGTGGTTTCAGCTTAGGTGTTGATTTTAAAGGTGGTCGTAGTTATGTAATGAAGTTTGATGAAGCTGTTTCAGTTTCTGATATTAGAAGTTCATTATCTGATGAATTTGGTGTTCAACCAGAGGTTAAAACTTTTGGAACATCTAACCAAGTTAAAATCACTACCAGTTACATGATTGACAGCGATGATGAAAATGCTGACAACGTAGTTGAAGAGAAATTAATGGCTGGATTAAGCGATATTAATTCTTCTGGTGAGATTTTAAGTTCTCAGAAAGTAGGACCAACTATTGCAAACGACATTAAAATCGGGGCGATTTACTCGGTGTTATTTGCCTTACTAATCATATTTGCCTACTTATTAATTCGATTTAGGAAGTGGCAGTTTGGACTGGGTGCATTAACTGCCCTAGCCCATGATGTGTTATTGGTACTGTCTGTATTTAGTATTTTCAATGGTATTTTACCATTCTCACTAGACATTGACCAGGCCTTTATAGCTGCAATTCTTACAGTAGTTGGTTACTCAATTAACGATACTGTGGTTGTATTTGATAGAGTTAGAGAGTTCTTAGGACTTCATCATACTAAATCAAGCAAATTAGGACCAGTTATTAACGATGCATTAAACAGCACATTAAGTAGAACCATTATTACAAGTACAACCACTGTATTTGTATTATTAGTGTTGTTCTTATTTGGTGGTGAAGTAATTCGTGGATTTACATTCGCTATGCTTTTAGGTGTATTAGTTGGAACCTACTCTTCCCTATTCATTGCAACACCAGTTGTAACTGATTTCTTGATAAGAGAAAAGGAAAAGAAGGCTTAAAAATCACTTCATAAAATTTTTAAAGGCTATCTCTAAGAGGTAGCCTTTTTTGATTCTAAATAATTTTGCCATAACTTTAGGTTATTAATTATTTCTTAACTAATATTTAAAATTATATTTTGAAACATTTATTAATTCTTGCACTAGTTCCATTTCTCTTAATTAATTCTTCTTACGCTCAAGAGCAATTAACTAACGGTAGTTTTGAATCATGGAAAAACCCTTGTGAACCTGAGCATTTCTATTACAATGGTAGAAAAGACTGTGGTGAGTGGCCAGGTTTTCACCCAATTGTTCAAAGAACGGATGATAGTTTTGAAGGTGATTCAGCAATATTAATGTCAACACGAAAAGATACAACAGGAACAGATCGCAAAGCTCACTTATTTGGTGAATGGACTTTTGACAATCCTACTATTAAACCAACAGAATTTTCATTTAGATATAAATATCAACCAGTTCATGACGATAACCTTAATGTCTTCTTATCTTATTATGATTCCGTATCTGAAGATTCTTCAACTATACTTGGAGCAAAATCAACTGGAAGTATAGGTGCAAGCGTATCGGAATACACTGAGATTAAATTTCGTATTTCAATTAGTAACGATTTACCTTCAGATCTAATTCCCAACCGCTATTTTCTATCCGTTTATCCTTCTAATGGTCAACAAACTGAAACTAAAAGTTATGATGGGACTAAGTTCTGGATGGATGATTTAAAATTCATATATGAAACTTCTGGAATTGAAGAATTTCAGAATGAAAAAGTTGAAATTTATCCAAATCCTACAACCAACACCTTAAATATTTCAGTGAATAATGAATCTAACATTAAAGAGCTCGCTCTTTTTAGTTTAAATGGCGTAAAAGTTAAACGTTTTGTCAACAAGCAAAACAATTATCAAAATTTAGATGTTTCTGATGTTGCATTTGGAATATATTTGATCAAGATTGAGACTGAAAATCATTCAATAATTACAAGAAAGGTTGTTATTAATTAATTGAAATAAAAATACATAAAATTTAAAAGGCTATCTCTTAGAGGTAGCCTTTTTTGTTTTCACAGATTCAAACTTGCATTCCATTATTAATTCCCTAATTTAGCTTTATACATATTTCAATAACGTGTCGCGTAAAAAATCCAAAAAGTCCAATTCTCCAATTAATGCCATTCTTCAAGAATCTATTTTAGATGTTTTAGAAGGATCTCAAAAAGCTTTAAACTTCAAACAAATTTCTGCCGCCATAGGTATCGATGACAAAGAGCAGCGGCAAGTAGTGCTTGATGTTTTACTTCGAGAGGTTAAAAAAGGCCGTGTTGATGAAATTGAAAGAGGAAAGTTTCAAGTGAAGCACAGCAAAAAACGTTACGAAGGGGTTGTTGATATGGCCACCAACGGTTCTGCTTATATTATTTGCGATGCTTTTGAGCAAGATGTAATGATTCAGCCTAAGTATGTTGGAAACGCTCTGCATGATGATAGAGTTGCATTTATTCTTCACGCTAAGGAAAAACAAGGCACAAGGGTAAAAGGACAAATTGTAGCCGTTTTAGAACGTACCAAAACTGAATACACTGGCCAGTTATCAGTTTCAAAAAACTATGCTTTTTTAATTGCCGATTCTCGTAAAATGCCAAGAGATATTTTCATTCCCACAAGCGGATTAAACGGTGGAAATGATGGGGACAAGGTACTAGTAGAAATTACAGAATGGCCAAAAGATGCTAAAAACCCAATTGGAAAGGTTAAAAAAGTATTTGGTACTCCTGGAGAGCACAGTGCCGAAATGGAATCCATTATTTTCGACAACGGTTTCGACTCCGTTTTTCCTGAAGAAGTGGAACGTGAAGCTGCAGCCATTCCTGATACCATCCCTGAAAAGGCATTAAAAGACCGAAAAGACTTAAGAAAAACCTTAACCCTTACTATTGACCCGGTGGATGCGAAAGATTTTGATGATGCTATTTCTTTTAAGAAATTAGAAGATAATCGCTACGAAATTGGAATTCACATTGCCGATGTAAGTCATTACGTAAAGCCAGGAACCGAATTAGACAAGGAAGCATATAAACGAGCCACGTCAGTTTATTTGGTTGATAGAGTTTTGCCTATGTTACCAGAAAAACTAAGTAACAACGTCTGTTCTTTACGGCCAAATGAAGATAAATTATGCTTTTCAGCACTTTTTGAATTAGATGGAGAAGGTCAAGTATTAAAAGAATGGTACGGACGAACTGTGATTCACAGTGATCATCGCTTTGCGTATTTAGAAGTACAAGAAATTTTAGATGCCAAAAAAGGGAAGTTCAGCGAGGAGCTTACAACCTTAAACTCCATTGCCCATAATCTGCGTAAAAAACGTTTTGCCGAAGGGTCTATTTCTTTTGAAACAACGGAAGTTAAATTCAAACTTGATAAAGACATGAAACCAGTTGAGGTTTATGTAAAAGAGCGAGTGGATGCACATAAATTGGTGGAAGATTTCATGCTTCTTGCAAACAGAAGAGTAGCCAAGTTTATTGGTGACAAGAAGAAGAAAAACGATCAAACCTTTGTTTACCGATCTCACGATTTACCAAAAGAAGAAGCTATGGTGAATTTTGCTCGTTTTGCTTACCAATTCGGACATCGCATTAACACCAATACCATAGAAGAAAACATCACAACGCTAAACGCCATGATGGAAAAAATTGTAGGTGAAAAAGAACAGAACATCTTATCATCGATGGCAGCACGAACAATGAGTAAGGCTGTATATACTACCGAGAAGACCTCTCACTTTGGTTTGGGGTTTGAATTTTACACCCACTTCACCTCTCCCATTCGTC
Organism: Sphingobacteriales bacterium; assembly: GCA_047632595.1. GTDB lineage: Bacteria > Bacteroidota > Bacteroidia > Sphingobacteriales > Sphingobacteriaceae > JBLIDK01. The sequence goes on along the minus strand of JBLIDK010000004.1, from coordinate 1,186 downwards.
GTTACCCAGATGTGATGGTTCATAGACTTTTACAACATTATTTAGATGGTGGAAAATCGGTTGAAGCGGAAAAATTAGAGAAAAATTGCCAGCACTGTACTTCACAAGAAATTAAAGCAACGGCAGCTGAAAGACAAAGTATTAAATTTAAGCAGGCTGAATATTTAGTAAATGAAGTTGGCGAAGTGTTTGATGGGGTTATTTCGCATGTTACCGAATGGGGCATTTATGTAGAGTTAAATGCAAATAAATGTGAAGGAATGATAAAAGTCAGCGATCTTGAAGACGATTTTTACTTACTTGATGCTGATAACTTTTGTATAGTTGGCCAACGGAAGAAGAAAAAGTTCAAAATTGGCGACGAAATCACGATTATGATTGACAGAGTTGACTTAATAAAAAGACAAATTGATTTTACGCTAGTTAAATAGAATGTCAGATTTAAATACGCTTAAACTTTACTTAGAAGAAGAGCTAAAAACATTGGATTTACCTGAAAATCCAACCAACCTTTATGAGCCGATACGGTATATACTAACCTTAGGTGGTAAACGTATTCGCCCGGTGCTTGTACTTATGGCCTGCGACTTATTTGCGGGTGATTATAAAAAAGCAATAAGTGCAGCAAAAGCCATTGAGCTATTCCATAATTTTTCGTTGATGCACGATGATATAATGGACGATGCTCCATTACGAAGAGGTAAAACAACGGTGCATGAAAAGTGGAATGAACACGTAGCTATTTTAAGTGGCGATGCTATGTTGATTTGTGCTTACAAGGAGCTGTTAAAGTCTGAGGGAAATACCACTTCACTGGTTGAAATATTCAACAACGTGGCATTAGAAGTATGTGAAGGTCAAATGCTTGACATGAACTTTGAAACCCGATTTGATGTTCATGTGGATGAGTATTTACACATGATATCTCAAAAAACTGCCATTTTATTGAGTGGTGCATTACGTATTGGGGCATTAATTGGCAAAGCCTCTCCAACCGATGTAGAACAACTTGGCATTTTCGGTAAGAAATTAGGCATTGCTTTTCAATTACGAGATGACTTATTGGATGTGTATGCAGATCAAAGTCAATTTGGAAAACAGGTTGGTGGCGACATCTTATCTAACAAGAAAACCTATCTCCTTTTAAAGGCATTAGAGCAAGCTCAAGGCGATGATTTAACAACAT